>NZ_JAAORI010000005.1 GCF_017696075.1 Prochlorococcus marinus XMU1411 | reverse complement strand
AGAGATGTCTTGCTTGGTTTATCTGCGAGAACTGCATAAGATGATGTACGGTTTTAACGCTTTATTATCTGATCCTACAAGTTCCGCAAGTCTCGCAGCTAATTCATTGCCAGGTAATCATTACTGGATGGATCTTATCAATAGACAAGATGCATTAAGTGCCTTCTTACCTATAGGCCCTGCTGATTTCTTAGTTCACCATGCTATCGCTTTAGGTCTTCATACAACAGCATTAATCCTTATTAAAGGTGCACTTGATGCTAGAGGAACAAAATTAATTCCTGATAAGAAAGATTTAGGTTATGCATTCCCTTGCGATGGACCTGGACGTGGAGGTACTTGTGATAGTTCATCTTGGGACGCTATGTACTTAGCTATGTTCTGGGCATTAAACTTACTAGCATGGGTAACTTTCTACTGGCATTGGAAACACCTAGCAATTTGGCAGGGTAACGTAGCACAATTTAATGAATCAGGAACTTATCTAATGGGTTGGTTCAGAGATTATCTCTGGTTAAACTCTGCTCAACTTATTAACGGATATAATCCATTCGGAGTAAACTCATTATCTCCTTGGGCTTGGATGTTCCTATTCGGTCACTTAGTTTGGGCTACTGGTTTCATGTTCCTAATATCATGGCGTGGTTACTGGCAAGAATTAATTGAAACATTAGTTTGGGCACATCAGCGTACTCCAATTGCTAACCTTGTTGGTTGGAGAGATAAGCCAGTCGCACTTTCAATTGTTCAAGCTAGATTAGTTGGATTAGCCCATTTCACTATTGGTAACATTCTTACTTTCGGTGCATTTGTGATTGCATCAACTTCTGGTAAATTTGGCTAAATTTTCCTTTGAATAATTCAAATCACCACATCTGTGGTGATTTTTTTTTGTTTAATTTTAATGATGTAAATTAAGTTAAAATTATATATACATATATCAAATATAAATGTCAGGTATAAAACAATTAATTTCTATTATCATCCCCGTTTTCAATGAAAGTGAGAGTATTGGTTTTTTATTGGATGAAGTTATAAATGTAATGTCATTAAATAAATTTAATTTTGAATTGATTGTTGTAAATGATGGTTCTAAAGACAATACTCAACAAATATTAAAACAATTAACTCTCAAAATTAAAGAATTGTCAGTAATTTCCCTTCGCAAAAATTATGGGCAAACTGCAGCAATGTCAGCTGGCTTTGATAACTCTAAAGGCGATATTGTCATTACTTTGGATGGTGATTTACAGAATGATCCAAATGATATTCCGATATTAATTTCTGAAATTAATAATGGCTACGATTTGATTTGTGGATGGAGGTTTGATAGAAAAGATAAATTAATTAATAGAAAGATACCATCAAAAATAGCGAATAAATTAATAGCTCGCGTAACAGGCTTGAAGTTGCATGACTATGGATGTTCATTAAAAGCTTTTAAAAAAGAAATAATTGATGATATTAAATTGTATGGAGAACTTCACAGGTTTTTGCCTGTCTTAGCAAATATTGAAGGTGCAAGAATCAAAGAAATTAAAGTCAATCATAGAAGCAGGCAATATGGATCTAGCAAATATGGAATAGATAGAACTTTTAGAGTGTTAATGGATTTACTAACTGTTTGGTTTATGACTAAATTTTTAACAAGACCGATGTATGGATTTGGTTTTGTTGGAATCATAAGTATTTTGATTAGCCTTGCAATGAGTTCCTATTTGATAGTTTTAAAAATAATGGGTGAGGATATTGGAAATCGTCCGTTGTTAATGTTTGCATTAATATTGGGAATTGCTGGGGTTCAATTATTTAGCTTTGGATTATTGAGCGAACTTTTAATTAGAACATATCATGAAAGTCAAAGTCGTCCAATTTATAGAATAAGGTCAATAAGTAGTGCCAATCAAAATTAAATTTTTACTTGAATTTTCTTATTAATAAAGCTGAAAGTTTAACCACTTCAGGAGACATATCTTTTAAGCCTTTTCGTAAAATTGATAATGTTGATTTATCAGACAATTCTTCCGCAATTTTTAATGCTTTTAATTTGTCTTCTGTATTTCCCTGAAAAAGACTAAACATTTTATTTCTTTGAGAATTTTTATAAAATAATGAGTACTTTTTTGCTTCGTGATTGTATAAAAAACTTTTTTTATTAGATAGAAATTTATTATTATTGTTTCTATTTTTTTTTAATTTAACAGAATGTAATTTGCCATTATTTATAAACTTTATAAAGCTTCTTTTTCTTAAAATTAGAAGTAATATTCCTATAAAAATAATAAGTACAATTGCGAAAAAATTTAACATGTAAAAAGTTAATAATTTTTATATCATCCAGTAATAAAATTAACACTATTTTCCAGATAAATACTAAAGTGTTTAAAGATGTTTAAAGAACTATGCCATCTGATTTACCAAGCCTCTTACCCTCAATTTTTGTTCCATTAATTGGTATAGCAATGCCTGCTGTTTTTATCGTATTGATTGGAAGATTTATTACAGCAACTGAATAAATTATTAAACACTAAATTATTAAAAACATGAGCGACTTTCAAAAATCATTCTCAGAATCAACAAGTTCAATTAAGTTTGATGAGAAATACATAGATAATTCTGTACAACCAAATGATATTGGTGTTGCAGAACAATGGGCAGTAAAAACTGTTGCTGATCCATGTGTTGGTAATTTAGCTACCCCAGTTAATAGTGGCTATTTTACAAAAGCTTTTATAAATAATTTGCCTTTTTATAGAGAAGGTATTTCTCCTAATTTTAGAGGCTTAGAAACTGGAGCAGCTTTTGGTTACCTCTTATACGGTCCTTTCACTATGACTGGCCCACTAAGAAATTCTGAATTCGCTCTAACTGCTGGACTTCTCGCGGCTATTGGAGCTGTCCATATTTTGACAGCGCTTTTAGTTCTTTATAATGCACCAGGTAAAGCACCTAATGTTCAGCCTCCAGATGCGACTGTTAATAATCCGCCAAAGGACTTATTTACAAGAGCTGGTTGGGCTGATTTTACAAGTGGATTTTGGTTAGGAGGCTGTGGAGGAGCTGTTTTTGCTTGGCTACTTGTCGGGACATTACACTTGGATACCATAATGCCAATTATTAAAAATATTTGGACTGCTGGGTAATTCCTAAAAAAAGAACAAGTAATATTTAAAATTTAATTTTAAATTAATTAAAAGGTGGGCTCTACTTACTAACGTATTGTTTTGTCCCATCTATAATTCCTGACAACTCTACCTGCCGAAATAAGCTTGGATTTATAATGCAATGAGATTTTATCATTAGACTGTTTTAGGGAATCTAATCCTATTCCATTTCTGCCAAAATCCTTTCCAGAGCTATGGTAATACAAACCGTCTCCTTTGTAGATTCCAATATGATCACATTTTTCTATATTTCCAAAAAATAAAAGATCTCCTGGTTGAAGAGCCGCATAGGATTCTTTGTAATAAAAAAGGTGTTTACAAAAACTTTTTATTTGAAAAGAGTCTCGAGGTATATGAATATGATGCTTTAAAAAAGCAGTCTGAATTAAACCAGAACAATCAAAATTGGGTCCTAATGTACCTCCCCAAAGGTATACATTATTTAACTCAGCTTGATCCTTGATCCATTTTAAAATTGAAGTAATTTTATCTTTTATTAGGAATTGTTCATTTTTTAAACTATCAGTTTTATTTAATTCATATTTTTCAATAATCAATCCATCTAAATTTATCCAACAGACATAGCCATCTTCGAATAGCTGAATAAGAATTCTTGAAAATTTATGCTTGTTTTGATGAATATTTGGATAAATAAGCCTAAAAATTCTATTTTTAAATATTTCAGTAACTAATTTATTTTCTGTTTCATTTTGATATCCAGAAATATTAACTTTTAATTTCCACCAAATAGTTTTTGAAAAATTAGTTTGCTTAAATAGTGAGATAGGATTTTTATAACTTTCCATACAATGTCCTTTTACTATTTTAGTAAAGAGATGGGTCTAGCCCTAAATGATATTTTAGGGAGAGTATGTACTCATAATAAAGATTTTTCAAGAGAAGATATTGCTATAACTTGGATTAATTATAAAAGTGAAAATAACAGTGTATTTAAAGGTTTTGGAACTGGTATTAATAATAAAAAAATGGTTTACCCTGCCAGCATAGTCAAGTTGGTTTATGGCCTTGCTGCTTTTTATTGGATTAAAAAAGGTTGTTTATTATTATCAGATGAACTTAATGATGCTGTAAGGAAAATGTTGTCTTTCTCAAGTAATAATGCAACAAGCTTCTTAATTGATTTACTTACAGGAACAACAAGTGGACCTTGTATTGAAGGTCAATTATGGGAAAATTGGAAATTTCAAAGAAGTATAATAAATGATTGGCTACATGATTTAAATTGGGAGGAATTGAGTGGTATAAATTGCTGTCAGAAGACCTGGGATGATGGACCATATGGTCGCGAAAAAGAATTTTATGGGCATGAAAATAAAAATAGAAACGCTATGAATTCTGATTCAGCTGCAAGGGTTTTGGAGGAAATTATGATTCATATTGATTATCAAAAAGATGACTTAAATTTACGAAGTTTTTTAAAAAGAAATTTAAATAAAGTTGCTCTTAAAAATGATTCTCTTAATCAAATAGATGGTTTTTTGGGTGAAGGATTACCAGAAAACATTGATCTTTGGAGTAAAGCAGGCTTAATGTCTGAAGTTAGACATGATTCAGCTTGGTGGACTAATAGTCAATCTTTACACACTTTATTAGTTGTTTTTTGTAATGGAGAAGAATATTCTAAAGATACTTCCTTTTTACCATTAATAGCCAAAGAAGTATATGAATTTAATAAGAGATATAGTATTAAGGACTAAAGTAAATCGTCTGAGTAATTAGAATCTAATTTATCAGTATAGGCTTCATAAGGTAACATCATTACCTCTTCAAAATCTAAATCATTAATAATCCATTCTCTATATTCTGCTAATAAACTTTTTCTATCTTCTTTATCTAATTCATAAATACGCAATGCTGTATCTTTAAAATTTTCTTTAATTAAATTTTCAATTTCTTTCTTCTTCATTTTATGTTAATTCTCCTTCTAAAATAACTCTTCTTATTGTTGATAATGCAATTCCTGTTTGTGACCTGATTGATCGATATGAATATCCCTCATTACGTAATCTCATTACTAGAGATTCCTTTAAAGGACTAATTTTGGGCCTTCCTCCCAAGTTATTTCCAGATAATTTTCTGCGTAATAGTTGTTCTTTTTTTCTTTCACCTAAGCTATTATCCTCTAAATTATCTAATTCATATAAAATCTTGAAAATTGAAGAATTTGCTCTAGTTGATTCATTGGCAGCAAAAAAACCAGTCAAAGTTCGCAATTTAATATCCTTATTAATAAGTTTATTTATTGTTCTCAAACATTCTTTTTTATTTTTAAATGCTCTGTCAAGCTGAGTTATTATTAATTGATCGCCTTTAGATAAGCAATTTATAGCTTTATTGAGTTGGGGTTTAATTTCTTCATCTAAACTTATAAATTCAGAGAAAACTAAACTGCAACCCTCTGCCTTTAAAAATTTTATTTGCTCTTCTAAATATTCATGTTCATTATTAGAAGCTCTAGCATAACCTATTGCTTTAGAGTTTTTATTTTTTTTAGATAGTAAAAGACGTTTTCTTTTAAATTTAAAAGTCAATGTTTTATTACATATATTTTTTACTGTATCAATAAATAAATAAAAAAACACTTTTTAGTACAAAAAAAAACATATGGCTATTGGATTAAATTATTTCAAAGTTTAATAAAAATGTTTTTGTAACTGTACTAAAAATAACGTTCTAAATACTGTTTCATTTTTAGTTGATGAAACAAAAATATATTTTAAGTTGTAGCTTGAATTATGATTTTTTAAATTATCGATGAACTAGTTAAATCAATTTATTTTTTGACTTCAATTAAATCGGCTTCATTTTTGAGATAATTAATAGTTAATTCAAATTGTTTTTAGTAAAATAAAATTACAGGCCAGAAACAATTAATTTGACTAATAATCGTAATAGTTTAATTTCAAAACCTGATTGGTTAAGAGTAAAGGCTCCGCAAGTTGAGAGAATTGGTAACACTGCAAATTTGTTAAATGATTTAAATCTCAATACCGTATGTCAAGAAGCAAGCTGTCCTAATATTGGTGAATGTTTTGCTAGTGGAACTGCTACTTTCCTCATAATGGGTCCTGGCTGTACTAGGGCATGTCCATATTGCGATATTGATTTTGATAGATCTAAAAGAGAGTTAGATCCAACAGAACCACATCGTCTAGCCGAAGCCGTTTATAGAATGAAGCTTAAACATGTTGTAATCACATCAGTTAATAGAGACGATCTTGAGGATGGGGGTGCATCCCAATTCTTTGAATGTGTTTATCAAATAAGAAAAAAATCTCCAGAAACTTCTATTGAGCTTTTAATTCCTGATTTTTGTGGCAACTGGAAAGCTCTTGAAAAAGTTCTTGATTCAAATCCAAACGTTTTAAACCATAATATTGAGACTGTGCCTTCGCTATATAAAAAAGTAAGACCTCAGGGTAAATATGAGAGAACTCTTGAGTTACTTAAAAGAACCAGAGACTATTCTCCAAAAGTTTATACAAAGTCAGGCTTTATGCTTGGTTTAGGGGAAAAAGATGAGGAGGTTTTAAGTCTTCTTAAGGATTTAAAAAGTAATTTCGTAGATATTGTTACTATTGGCCAATATTTATCTCCAGGCCCTAATCATTTGCCTGTTCAAAGATTTGTAAGTCCCTCAAAATTTAATTACTTTAAAGTTTTCGGGGAAAAAGATTTGGACTTTATGCAAGTAATAAGTTCTCCTTTAACTCGAAGCAGTTACCATGCTGAAGAGATTCAAAAACTTATGAAAAAGTATCCGAGATAGTTATTTTCATTTATTTGAATCTACCCACTCATTTAATTTCCATTCAACTAGATTATTCTTAATCATTGGATCATTCTTAATTATTTCTAGTGCATTTTTATAATTATTCATTTCAAGAATGAGTAACCCTCCGTCACCAGGCCTATTGAACTCATCTACCAAAAAACCACTTTTTATATTAATTCCCTCTTTTTTTAATTTTTTTATCCAATCAATATGTTCGTTAATTATTTTTCGTTTTAAATCAATATTAATTAAATATTCTTTTTTTATGGTTTCAGTTTTTACAAAGAAAGGCATTTACATTTTCTTTATGCCAAGCATCTCTTCTTCGCTTGGGGGAACAATTAATTTGAAATTACTCTTGAAATCAGACCAATTTTTAATTATTTTGTCAGCCTTTAAGCTATTTGTTTTTGCTTGATATTCTCTAATAATTTCCAATAAAGTATTTTCCTGCTTGGATGAAGTTATTTTATGAATGCTAACTATTTCTTTATTAACTTTATTACTTAAATCATTATTCTCATCGAGTATAAAAGCTATACCACCAGTCATGCCCGCACCAATATTCCTTCCTGTGGAACCTAGAATAACTACTTTACCGCCAGTCATATATTCACAACAATGATCACCTGCTCCCTCTGTTACTGCTGTAGCGCCACTATTTCTTACTGCAAATCTTTCTCCCGATTTTCCTAATGCAAATAATTTTCCTCCTGTTGCTCCATAAAGGCAGGTATTTCCAAGGATAACTTGTTCGGAGGAGATTTCATCTATTTTTGGTGGAATTATTGTGAGTATTCCTCCATTCATTCCTTTACAAACATAATCATTTGCTTCTCCAATTAATTGAACAATCATTCCCTTCAATAAAAAGGCACCAAAGCTCTGTCCTGCATACCCTTTAAAATTTAAGTGGAGTTCTCCATTGAAGCCAGTATTTCCATGAAGTTCTGCGATTTCGCCTGATATTTTCGCACAAACACTTCTATCTGTATTTTTTATTTCAATTTCTTTGGTTAATTTTTGGTGATTTTTAATTGAATCTATAAATTCAGTATCAGACAAAAACTCATCTTCTAGTACAGAACCATTACTATGAGCATTTTTTGAATGATTTAACCATGATCTATCAGTGGTTGAATATTCATTATTTACTAAAGAAGAAAGATCGATATTAGAAGTTTTTGGAAGACCGATATTTCTTGCAGAAAGAAATTCTCGATTACCAATAAGTTCTTCCATATTAGAAACTCCAATTTTACTCATTATCTGTCTTACTTCTTCAGCAATATACAAGAAAAAATTGACAACATTTTCTGGAATACCTTTAAATCTTTTTCTTAATTCTTCTTTTTGAGTGGCAACTCCAACAGGACACTTGTTTGTATGACAAACCCGAGCCATTATGCATCCTTCAGCAATCATCGCTACAGAACCGAAACCGTATTCTTCAGCACCTAGTAAAGCTGCAATAACTACATCCCAGCCTGTTTTAAGACCTCCATCAGTTCTTAAAATTACTCTTTCTCGTAAGTTATTTTCTAATAGAGATTTATGAACTTCAGCAACACCTAGTTCCCATGGTAAACCTGCATGTTTAATAGAACTTAGGGGTGAAGCCCCTGTACCTCCGTCATGCCCTGAAATTTGAATTACATCTGCATTAGCTTTGCTTACTCCAGCAGCAATAGTGCCTATACCAATTTCAGAAACAAGTTTAACGCTCACTTTCGCTTTTGGATGAACTTGGTGTAAGTCATGGATAAGTTGAGCTAAATCTTCAATTGAATAAATATCATGATGCGGAGGAGGAGATATTAGAGCTACTCCAGGTTTACTATTTCTTAGTTTCGCGATGTAAGAATCAACTTTTGGACCAGGTAATTGTCCCCCTTCTCCAGGTTTTGCACCTTGAGCCATTTTAATTTCTAGTTGTTTACCACTTCTTAGATATTCAGGTGTAACCCCAAATCTACCTGATGCTATTTGTTTAATCGCTGAGCATGCGGTGTCTCCATTTTCTAGACCTTTTATAAATGGCAAAGTCGCTGATTGAGTATTTTCATCGATATCATTTAAAACATTAAAACGAGCTGGATCTTCTCCCCCCTCTCCACTATTACTTTTTCCACCAATTCTATTCATTGCAACTGCTAACACTTCATGTGCTTCTCTTGATAAAGCACCCAAACTCATTCCTCCAGTACAGAACCTTTTGCAAATTGATTCAACACTTTCAACTTTCTCTAATGGAATGCTTTTTCTTTTTGAATTAATTGTTAGTAAATCTCTTAGAGATGTTGTCGGTCTATTACTAATGAGTTTTTTGTAAGTTTCAAAATGATCGTATCCTGGTCCTTGTTTTACAGCTGAATGTAAAACTTTGGACATCTCAGGATTATTTGAGTGATATTCTCCATTATTTCTAAATTGTACAAATCCTAAAAATTCTAATTTTTTTAAATTTATCTCTGGATAAGCTTTCGTATGTATTGAAAGTGTTTCATTAGTTAATTCTTTTAATGTTATGCCAGCGATGCGGCTTGTTGTACCATCAAAAGCCATTTTTATTAAGTCAGATCCAAGGCCTACAGCTTCAAAAATTTGCGCGCCATGGTAACTAGATAAAAGTGAGATACCAATTTTCGAAAGAATTTTTCTTAGACCGTCTTCTAGAGCTTTTTTTATATTTTCTTGAACATCAATTATTGATAATGGATTTATTTTTTTGCTATCAATGAGTTTTTGTGTTTTTGGATGTTTTAACCAGTGTCTTCCTGCTTCGAAGGTCAACCAAGGGCAAACTGCACTTGCGCCATAACCAATCAAACAAGCCAAGTGATGTGTGCTCCAACATTGACCAGTTTCAATAATTAAAGAAGCTTTTAGCCTTATTTCTTTTTTTAAAAGATAATGATGAACTGCCCCAACAGCAAGTAAAGGAGGAATAAAAGTCTTTTTAGGGTTTATTCCCTTATCAGAAATAACAATTAAAGAGCAACCTTCTTTTATAGAAATCTCACTCTGTTTGCAAATTTCTATTAATTGGTCTTCTAAGCCTTGAACACCTTCCTCAATATCAAACAAACTTGAGATTGTTTGACATTTAATTTTTGACTTTTTAATGGAAATGAGTTCTTGCTCATTGAGAATTGGACTTTGTAAATGAACAAAAGGTTTAGGATCTTTAATCTCAAATGGTGTACATCTTTCGCCAAGATGCATCTCTAAACTCATTACCAGTTTTTCTCTCAGAGGGTCAATAGGAGGATTAGTAACTTGCGCAAATCTTTGCTTAAAGTAGTCATATAAGATATGTGGCTTTGATGAAAGCACAGCTAGTGGGATGTCGTCACCCATGCAATAAGTAGGCTCTTTAGCTAATGAAGCCATTGAATCTAAGATAAGATCATTATCTTCCGCTGAAAAACCATATGCAGTTTGTTGTTGTATTAACTCAAGGTCTTTTAGTTTGCAGTCTTTAACCCATTCATTATTTCCAATTTTTATAGTTCTATTACTAAGTAGATTTTTATAATCATGCCTTTGAGCTGCTTCAGATTTTACCTCCCAATTTCTCAGGACTCTATTTTGTTGAAAATCAACTGCCAACATTTGTCCAGGTCCTAATCGACCTTTCTCTATTACTCTTTCTTCTTCAAGTTCTACTACTCCCGTTTCAGAACCCATTATTACAAAACCATCATTTGTTATTGAATATCTTGCTGGTCTAAGACCATTTCTATCAAGCGTTGCTCCTACAAAATTACCATCTGCAAATACAAGGAGAGCAGGTCCATCCCAAGCTTCTTGTAGGCTCGCAGAATACTCATAAAATGCTTTAATATCTTCTCTTCGTTCAAGTTCTGGTTGATCTCTAAATGCTTCTGGAACGAGTTTTAATAATGAATCAGTTATTGGTTGACCTGAGCGAATATTAATTTCAAGGGTTGCATCAAGATTTGATGAATCACTTTTATTTATATCTACGATCGGCTTAATTTCTTTAGATAAATCTCCCCAAAAGTGATCTATGTGAGTTTCTGAAGCTTTAGCCCAATTAATATTACCTAAGAGAGTATTTATTTCTCCGTTGTGACCTAAAAATCTCATAGGTTGGGCAAGTGGCCATTTTGGAAGTGTATTGGTACTAAATCTACGATGATAAACAGAAAATGAGACCTTAAAACTCTCCTCTTTTAGATCTTGATAAAACTCAGATAATATTTCAGATCGCACCATACCTTTGTATACAACTGTTTGAGAACTTAGTGAGGCAAAATAAAATTCACAATCCCCAACATGGTTTTTATATGTTTCTCTTATTTTTTTTTCAATTCTTTTTCTTAATTGAAATAAAATCCTCTCAATATCCTGATGATCTTTTTTATCTATGTATAAAATCCATTGGCAGATGAACGGGGCATTTGCCTTAGCTAAAGGACCTAAGACTTCATTATTAACAGGTACCGTTCTCCAAAATGTGTAGCCGACTCTTAGTTTTTTTGCTTCCTGATCACATATTAATTTACACTCTTCAATTTTCTCTTTTCTGTTAGGCATAAAAACCATGCCTAAACCTCTATTAAACTCTTGTTGATCTTTTAGATTGATTTCTTCATCTAAGTATTGCCAAGGAATTGAACACAAAATGCCTGCCCCATCTCCTGAGTCACTATCACCTCCACAACCGCCTCTGTGTTCCATGCAGTTAAGACCCCTGAGAGATTCTTTAAGAATCCAGTTGCTTTCTATTCCTTTAACATTGGCTATAAAACCAACACCACAAGCATCTTTCTCACCGATTATTCCATCTGGGGAATAACTATCTTGATATGGCCCAACGATTCTTTTGTTACTCTCTGCCATAGATTATTTAATTCTATTTAGTTATTTATGTATTTCTATTATAAAAATAAATATGAAAATAAATCTAAAGATAATGAATATTTACCAAAGAATTTTAATTTCACAAATTTTTTAAAAAAATATGATTAAAAACTTTTAGTTGGTGCTCGTAAAAGGTTATGATGTTTAAATGTTTATTTTTTTCAAAAGATAATAGATGCCCACCATCTCGCAATTAATTGGTTCAGAAAGAAAACGTCTGACTAGAAAAACAAAATCTCCCGCTTTAAAGGCTTGCCCAGAAAGAAGAGGAGTATGTACAAGGGTTTATACTTCAACCCCCAAAAAACCGAATTCAGCTTTAAGAAAAGTTGCAAGGGTGAGATTAACTTCTGGTTTCGAAGTAACAGCTTATATCCCTGGTATTGGTCATAATTTGCAAGAACACTCTGTAGTACTGCTTAGAGGTGGAAGAGTTAAAGATTTGCCAGGCGTTAGATACCATATAATTAGAGGAACTTTAGATACCGCTGGAGTCAAAGATAGACGTCAATCCAGATCTAAGTATGGAGCAAAAGCTCCAAAAGATTAATTTGTAAACATCACTTTTTTTAAAAATGTCACGTCGTAATGCTGCAGTAAAAAGACCAGTTCTTCCAGATCCTCAATTTAATAGTCGTCTAGCTTCTATGATGATTTCTCGATTGATGAAACATGGTAAAAAGTCGACAGCTCAAAGAATATTGTCTGATGCTTTTTCTTTAATAAGCGAGAGAACAGGTGGGAATGCAGTCGAATTATTTGAAACAGCTGTAAAAAATGCTACTCCTCTTGTCGAGGTAAGAGCTAGGAGAGTTGGTGGTGCAACATATCAAGTACCTATGGAAGTACGCCAAGAGAGGGGTACAGCTATGGCCTTAAGATGGCTTGTTACATTCTCACGCGCAAGGAACGGCAAAAGTATGTCACAGAAACTTGCTGGTGAGTTGATGGATGCAGCAAATGAAACTGGTAGTGCTGTTAAAAAAAGAGAAGACACTCATAAAATGGCTGAAGCTAACAAAGCTTTTGCACATTACAGATATTAATTTCATCAAAAAGGTACTTAAGTAGTTTATTATTATTAAAGTTTGCTTTTAGGGTGAACTATACTTATCAAAAATTATTTTATTTGGAGCTTTAAAATTGGCACGCGACTTTCCCCTAGAACGAGTAAGAAATATAGGTATAGCCGCTCATATTGATGCAGGGAAGACTACAACTACTGAAAGAATTTTGTTTTATTCAGGCGTTGTTCACAAGATAGGGGAAGTACATGATGGTGCTGCCGTAACTGATTGGATGGCTCAAGAACGAGAAAGAGGAATAACCATTACTGCTGCTGCAATATCTACTAGTTGGCAAGATCACAGAATTAATATTATTGATACTCCTGGTCACGTTGATTTTACTATTGAAGTGGAAAGATCAATGCGAGTCTTGGACGGAGTAATAGCTGTATTTTGCGCAGTTGGTGGGGTTCAGCCTCAATCTGAAACAGTTTGGCGTCAAGCAGATAGATACTCTGTCCCAAGAATGGTTTTTGTTAATAAAATGGACAGGACTGGCGCAGATTTTCTTAAAGTTAATAAACAAATTAAAGATCGACTAAAGGCAAATGCACTTCCAATTCAGTTACCTATTGGAGCTGAAGGTGATCTTACAGGTATTATTGATTTAGTAGCAAACAAAGCCTATCTTTACAAAAATGACTTAGGTACTGATATCGAAGAAGCTCCAATTCCATCTGAAATGGAGGAGGAAGCTGCAGATTGGAGATTTAAGTTGATGGAGAGTGTTGCAGAAAATGATGAAGAGTTAATTGAAGTATTCCTTGAGACAGGAGAACTATCTGAAGAACAACTCAAAAAAGGAATTAGAGAGGGGGTTTTAAAGCATGGATTGGTTCCAGTATTATGCGGGTCAGCTTTTAAGAATAAAGGGGTTCAACTTGTATTAGATGCTGTAGTCGATTACTTGCCAGCACCAGTCGATGTTAAGCCAATACAAGGTGTTTTACCAAGTGGCAAAGAAGATGTTAGACCTTCAGATGATAATGCTCCTTTCAGTGCATTAGCTTTCAAAGTGATGTCAGATCCCTATGGAAAATTAACTTTTGTAAGAATGTATTCAGGTGTTCTTTCAAAGGGGAGTTATGTAATGAACTCCACTAAGGATGCTAAAGAGAGAATTTCTAGATTGGTGATTCTTAAGGCGGATGAAAGAGAGGAGGTTGATGAATTGAGGGCTGGAGATTTAGGAGCTGTTTTAGGTCTTAAGAATACAACAACTGGTGACACTTTATGTAATACAGATGATCCAATAGTTTTGGAGACCTTGTTTATCCCTGAACCAGTTATCTCGGTGGCTGTTGAGCCAAAAACAAAGGGCGATATGGAAAAATTATCAAAAGCTTTAACTGCTTTGTCTGAAGAGGATCCCACTTTTAGGGTAAGTACAGACCCTGAAACAAATCAAACTGTAATTGCAGGTATGGGTGAGTTGCACTTGGAAATACTTGTTGACAGAATGTTAAGAGAATTTAAGGTTGAAGCAAATATAGGGGCTCCTCAGGTTTCATATAGAGAGACTATTAGGTCTAGTTCTAAAGGTGAAGGTAAATATGCAAGACAAACTGGAGGAAAAGGCCAATATGGTCATGTAATTATTGAAATGGAACCTGCTGAAGTTGGTAAAGGATTTGAATTTGTAAATAAAATTGTTGGCGGAGCTGTACCAAAAGAGTATATTGGTCCTGCATCTAATGGAATGAAAGAAACCTGCGAATCTGGTGTTCTTGCTGGTTATCCACTTATTGATGTAAAAGTAACACTAGTCGATGGTTCATTCCACGATGTAGACTCATCTGAAATGGCCTTCAAAATTGCAGGTTCCATGGCTTTTAAAGACGGGGTTAAAAAATGCAATCCTGTCCTATTAGAGCCTATGATGAAAGTTGAGGTCGAAAGTCCAGACGACTTTCTTGGATCTGTAATTGGTGATCTCTCTTCTAGAAGAGGTCAAGTAGAAGGACAATCTATTGATGATGGATTGTCTAAGGTACAGGCCAAAGTGCCCTTAGCCGAAATGTTCGGTTATGCCACTCAACTCCGATCAATGACTCAAGGTCGGGGTATATTTTCAATGGAGTTCGCAAATTATGAGGAAGTTCCTCGTAATGTTGCTGAAGCTATCATTTCCAAGAATCAGGGCAACTCCTGATCTCTAAACTAAAACACTCTTAAACCCTCGATTCTTTAATTCAAAATGGCTCGCGAGAAGTTCGAAAGGAACAAACCACATGTCAACATAGGTACTATTGGCCATGTTGATCATGGAAAAACAACACTAACAGCTGCTATTACAAATGTATTAGCTAAAAAAGGTCAAGCTCAAGCTCAAGACTATGGAGACATTGATGGTGCTCCTGAAGAACGAGAGCGTGGCATTACCATTAATACAGCTCATGTTGAGTATGAAACAGAAGGCAGACATTATGCTCATGTCGATTGCCCAGGACATGCTGATTATGTGAAAAACATGATCACAGGAGCTGCCCAGATGGACGGAGCTATTCTAGTTTGTGCAGCTACTGATGGTCCTATGGCTCAAACAAAAGAGCATATTCTTTTAGCTAAACAGGTTGGAGTTCCTGCTCTTGTAGTTGCTCTCAATAAGTGCGATATGGTCGATGATGAAGAAATTATTGAACTTGTCGAAATGGAAATTAGGGAATTATTAGATAGTTATGACTTCCCAGGAGATGACATTCCTATAGTTCAAGTTTCAGGTTTAAAAGCCCTCGAAGGTGATTCTACTTGGGAATCAAAGATTGAAGAATTAATGAAAGCAGTTGATGCTAGCATTCCTGAACCAGAAAGAGAAGTTGATAAACCATTCTTGATGGCAGTTGAAGACGTTTTCTCGATTACTGGTAGAGGAACTGTTGCTACTGGAAGAATTGAGAGGGGTAAAGTAAAAGTTGGAGAAGAAGTAGAAATAGTTGGAATAAGAGATACAAGAGTAACAACTGTTACTGGAGTTGAAATGTTCCGAAAACTTCTTGATGAAGGTATGGCTGGCGATAATGTTGGTTTACTTCTACGTGGTGTACAGAAAGAAGATATTGAGAGAGGAATGGTCCTAGTGAAGAAAGGATCTATTACCCCTCATACCCAGTTTGAAGGAGAAGTTTATGTTCTCAAAAAAGAAGAGGGCGGAAGACATACTCCTTTCTTTGCAGGATATAGACCTCAGTTCTATATCAGAACAACTGATGTGACAGGTCAAATAACTGCATTTACTTCAGATGATGGCTCTAATGTTGAAATGGTTATGCCAGGAGACAGAATTAAGATGACTGGAGAATTAATTTGTCCAGTAGCTATCGAACAGGGTATGCGATTCGCCATTCGTGAAGGAGGACGTACTATCGGTGCTGGAGTTGTTTCTAAAATACTCAAATAATATATTTGAATTTTAAAAATTTAACCTCAATCATCTAATATAGGTTTATGGATAAGGGTCATTCTAATCAATGACCCTCCACTAGAAGTTATTTGAAACTATGACTGCATCAATTGCACAACAAAAAATAAGAATAAGGCTCAAAGCTTTTGATAGAAGAATGCTGGATTTATCTTGCGACAAAATAATCCAAACTGCTGATACTACTTCTGCCTCAGCAATAGGTCCAATACCTTTACCTACAAAAAGGAAGATTTATTGTGTCCTGAGATCACCACATGTTGATAAAGATTCTAGAGAGCATTTTGAAACAAGAACACATCGAAGAATAATAGATATTTATAGTCCTTCTGCAAAAACTATTGATGCCTTAATGAAGTTAGATCTTCCTAGTGGAGTAGATATAGAAGTTAAACTTTAAGAAATCCCAAAATCTTCTTAAATTTATTAATATGGTAAAAACGATGAGGTTTAAATGGGAGAGCTCTCTGTAAGGGAATTACCTATATTTCCTTTGCCAGAGGTAGTCCTTTTTCCTCAAGAAATATTGCCTTTACATATTTTTGAATCTAGATATAGGATCATGCTTCAATCTGTTCTTGAAAGTGATTCAATGTTTGGGGTTATTAAATGGGATCCAACTACTAAAAGTATGGCTAATGTAGGTTGTTGTGCTCAAGTGATAAAACATCAGACCTCTGAAGATGGTAGAAGTAATATCATCACCCTTGGACAACAAAGATTTCAAGTCTTAGAAATCATACGTTCCACTCCATTTTGCTCCGCGATGGTTAGTTGGATTTGTGATGATAATATTGATGACCTTCAAAAATTAGATTCTCTAAAAGATTCTGTAAAAGTAGCACTTAGTGATGTCATTAATCTAACAAGTAAATTGACAAATACTAAGAAAAATCTACCTGATAAATTACCTGACAGCCCAATAGATTTATCATTTTGGATAGGTGCTCATTTGGGCGGTCCTGTTGCGGAAGAACAGCAAAGACTTCTTGAGGAAAGAAATACTTTTACTCGTTTACAAAGAGAATATGAAATGCTTGATCATACAAGAAAACAACTTGCAGCAAGAACAGCATTAAAAGAAAGTTTTCCTAATATAAAAGAAGATTAAATGTTTGAATTACTATTCCCTTTTTTTTTATTAATTTTATTATTTCTAGTCCTAACTATAATCTGGAGAATAAATGCTAGAAAATATATTTCTTCTGGTACAGTCGCTTCTGCATATGATGCTTGGACCCAGGATAAATTACTTGAAAGGTTATGGGGAGAACATATACATTTGGGTTTTTATCCCTCAGGGAAAAAAAATATTGATTTTAGGAAGGCTAAAGTTCAATTTGTTCATGAATTAGTCAAGTGGAGTGGTTTAGATAAATTGCCAAAAGGTTCAAGAATACTAGATGTAGGTTGCGGAATTGGTGGTAGTTCCAGGATTCTTGCAAAATATTATGGGTTTAATGTTACTGCAATTACAATAAGTCAGGCTCAAGTAAAAAGAGCAAGAGAACTTACTCCTGATGGTCTAAATTGTAACTTTCAAGTTATGGATGCTTTGGATTTGAAATTTC
Source organism: Prochlorococcus marinus XMU1411 (assembly GCF_017696075.1). Lineage (NCBI taxonomy): Bacteria > Bacillati > Cyanobacteriota > Cyanophyceae > Synechococcales > Prochlorococcaceae > Prochlorococcus > Prochlorococcus marinus. The sequence goes on along the minus strand of NZ_JAAORI010000005.1, from coordinate 66,710 downwards.
CAGATGGATCATTTGATGCGGTTTGGAGTGTTGAAGCTGGTGCACACATGAATGATAAAAGTAGGTTTGCAGATGAAATGCTTCGAACTTTAAGACCTGGAGGGTATCTAGCTTTGGCTGATTGGAACTCAAGAGACCTGGAGGCAAATCCTCCATCATTGTTTGAAAAATTAGTTCTTAAACAATTACTTGAACAATGGGTACATCCTAATTTTATTAGTATTTATGAATTCGGAAACATCCTTAGAACTAATAAAAATAGCGCTGGAAGAGTTATTTCTGAAAATTGGAATGCCTATACAAATCCTTCATGGTACGACTCCATTATTGAAGGCATTCGAAGACCTCTAACAATTTTGTCTCTTGGCCCATTTGCAATAGTAAAGTCCATTAGAGAGATTCCAACAATACTTCTCATGAATTGGGCTTTTAAAAAAGGTTTAATGGAGTTTGGAGTCTATAAATGTAGAGGATAAATTAATCTAGATCAACATTTTCAGAAAAATAATTTCCAAAATCTACAAAATTATTGCAGAGTGGTTTAATCTTATTTTTCAATTCAAGTAAATTTTTAATGTTATTTTGATTATTTATTTCTAAGTCGATATAGATAATGTATTCGCCTAATTCTCTTTTAGAAGGTCTAGATTCTATTTTACTCATATTAAATCCAAAATCTGCAATATTATTTATGGCTTTAAGCAAAGCACCAGGTTTGTTTGATATTAATGAAAAAGCAAAACTTGAGATATTAGCTAAATTTGAATTTAACTGCTTACTCAATAAGACAAATCTAGTGCAATTACCTGGAACATCATTAATTGGAAAGGCTAATTCTTTAAGTCCTTCAATTTGAATTAATGTTTTTGAACCGATAGCAGCTCTGAATTTACTCCCCTTAACCATATTTACAGCTTCTGATGTTGAATTTGTTGGGAGAGGGATTGCATTAGGAAGATTTTCAGATAACCATTCTGAACATTGAGCTAAAGCTTGAGGATGAGATAATACTTCTGATATGCTTGAAAGTTCTCCATCACTAATTAATGCATGTTTTATGGGTAAAACAATTGCTTTATTGATGTATATATCGGGAAATTTCCATAGAGCATCTAAAGTGGCTGTAACTCCTCCTTCTACGGAATTTTCTATAGGGACAACTGCAGCATCACAATTGTTGTACGCTATTGATTTAATGACCGAATGTAACCCATTACATGGTACAAATATAGGTGTCTGAAAATTGGCAAGCTTTGATAATATATGAGCTGCTTTTTCTGCGTATGTTCCTTTAGGACCTAAATATGCAACTTGTTTGCGCATGATTAATTGTAAAAAAAAAAGAGATCAAATAAGCATTGGAGGAATATAGAAAATGCTATTATCTTTTGATGCTAAACAGAAACTAAAGCTTTCCGTAACACGTAATAAAGAATATCTTTCTAAATATCTTTTGGAAGAAGAAAGAGTTGTTGGAGCAATGCTTGACTCCAAAAAATTAGTACCAGAAGGAGAAGGTAGGTATAAGTATACAGTAACAAGTTTTAAGGTTTTTCAACTAGATATTAACCCTGTCGTTTTAATTGCGGTAGAAAATAAAGATGGAATTTTAAAAATGAGCGCCATTGAAAGTACGTTGGATGGTTTGGGGATGATAGAAGATTTTAATCTTATTTTGAAAGCGAATTTGGAAGCAACTTCTATTGGATTAGAAGGAGAGGCACTTCTTGGAGTATCTGTAAGTCAACCGCCTTTACTGAAGCTGGTACCTAAGAAAATTTTGGAATCTACTGGTCATTCGGTGTTAAATGGAATTCTGTTAGGTATAAAATCAAGAGTTCAACAGCAATTAGTTAAAGATTTTTTAGATTGGTGTGAATTAAACAAGATTTGATTTTTTTAAAAAACTTATCCTATGAAGTTTAGTAATTCCATTTTTTTTGATGACTGAAAGATGTTCTCTAGTACCGTAACCCTTATTTTTAAATATCAGGTATCCTGAGTATTGTTTTTCTAATCTCTCCATTAGATTGTCGCGAGATACTTTTGCAACTATGCTTGCTGAAGCTATTGAGATAAACTTTGAGTCTCCAGCTACTATGTTTTCCTGAATTCCCTTCCATGGTCTTAATAATAAAGGGCCATCAATTTTTAATTCAGCTGGCTTCTCTTTTAATTTATTTAAAGCTCTTATCATTGAAAGTTCTGTCGCGACTCTTATACCTAACTTATCTATTTCTCTTACTGAGGATTGCCCGATACCATAATCTGAAGAAAGCAATAAAATTTTAGGCATAAGTAATGTTCTTTTTTTGTGAGTTAATTTTTTACTATCCATAACCCCAAATTTTTCTAAGGTAAATTTATTTTTTTCAGTTAATACGACAACTGCTGAAAAAACTGGACCAAAAACTGCCCCCCTTCCAACTTCATCTAGTCCAACTTCGGGTACTTTATTCAATACTTGCTGAGGATCTTCTTCTTGTTTTTCTTGCATTGTTTAAATCATCTGAGAGTTCAATTTCATCTTTTTTTTCTAAAAATAAAACTTCTTCAATTTCATTAGTTTTTTCTGATTTATCTTTGTAATTTGGATTTGCCTCAATATTAATCTTAATCTCTTCTTCTTTTTCAGATTTTTTAACTTTTTTTACTTGTTTTGATTGTGTTTTTTTATTATCTAAATTTTCTTCTTTTTTATTATTATTGTCTGTTAAGAGGACAAAATTATTGCTAGAGAGATATTCTTTTCCTAATTTTATGAGTGGGTTTATACCTAACTGACTAAAAACAATTTTTTCGTCATTAGTAAGATCAACAGTAATTATATTTTTTTCTTTTGAATTTAATGAGTTCAAATTATCATTATCAATATCTTTTTTATTAGAAGAATTCTCCTTATTAAGGCTCTTGGGGTTAAGAGATTCTTTTTCAACTATTTTCTCCTTCTTATCAGGTGATTGAGAATTATCTATATTCAATGACTTTGAGATATTTGATTTATTATTTTTTTCTTCAAAGTTTTTAATTTGAAGATTAGATATTTCTTCATTGAATTGATTTTCTACATGGCCAATACCATTGCACGTAGAACATTTTTTACTGAATAATTCATATATATTTTGACCTTGTCTTTTTCTAGTTAATTCAACCAAACCTAATTCAGTAAGCTGAGCTATCTGAGGTCTTGCAGAATCATCTTTTATTGCCGAAGTAAAGTGTTCAAGTAATTGGAATTGATCTCTTCTGGATTCCATATCAATAAAATCTACTACGATGACCCCACCAATATTTCTTAATTTCATCTGTCTTGAAATTTCAACTGCTGCTTCGCAATTGGTCCACAAAACAGTTTGTCTTGAGTTGGCAGATCTTGTAAACGATCCAGAGTTTACATCAATTACAGTAAGAGCTTCGGTTGGTTCAATAATTATATAACCTCCTGAAGGAAGATCTACTCTTGGTTGCAGAGCTTTTTGAATTGTTTTATTAATTTCATATTTTTCTAAAATATGTTCATTTAATTCGTTATCGTGAAATTCAATATTTACATGAGATTCATGATTTATTAAAAAATCCTTTGCTTTTTCAACTGAGAATTTGCTATCGATAATTATTCTTTTAGTTGTTAGTTTAATATGATCTCTTAAAATCTTAAGAGAGAAATCATCATCTCTTTTTATTAAATTTGGTGGATTAGAAGTCTCAGAAACTTTTAAAATGTTCTCCCATTGTTGAATTAAATTTTCTAAATCTTCAATAAGTATTTCTTCTTTTATCTTTTCAGCTTCTGTTCTAAAAAGTAAACCTGTACTAGGTGGTTTTATTAAAACCCCAAGAGCTTTTAAACGGCTTCTTTCTGCTTCTGAATTTATTTTCCTAGAAATATTTACGCCTTGACCATATGGCTGTAATATCAAATATTTTCCAGGTATTGAAATACTTCCTGTGAGTCTAGGCCCTTTAGATCCTGTCGGTTCCTTCATTACTTGTACTAGAACTTTTTGTTTTGGTTCAAGTAATTCAGTGATTCCCATTATTCCTTTTTTAAGTCTTAATGGACCTAGATCTGATACGTGGATGAATCCATTTTTAGCACTTTCACCAATATCAATGAAAGCAGCATCAATCCCAGGCAGAACATTTTCAACTGTTCCTAAGAAAATATCGCCAATTTGATATTGACCTTTTGCGACGATTAATTCATCAACTCGATCATCTGTGAGTAGTGCTGCAATTCGAGCCTGCTCAGCGATGATAATTTGCTGAGACATATTATTAATTCTGAATGGTTGGAAATTTTGAAAATCTTCTAAAGAAATATTTAACTTATACCTCTTAAAAGAGCAGTTATTTAGCTAGTATTTATTACTTTTAAATTAAGTTAATAGGAATCGGATTATGCTATGGGTAAAGCTTTAGATGACTTTCAAACTATTTGAAATTGAATTCATAGCTATGATTAACTAATTATTGAATCATAACTACAATAATATTAACATCTATTTACCACTAAGGCACGTTAATCAATTATCCTAATTAATGATTAAATTTTTTATTTAAAGTGGTTCAAGTTAACGAAAATTATTTAAAACTCAAAGCTGGTTATTTATTTCCTGAAATTGCTAAAAGAGTAAAATTATATTCTCAATCAAATAATAGTTGTGATTTAATTAAGCTTGGTATAGGAGATGTTACAGAACCATTACCTAAAGCATGTAGAGATGCTATGGGTAAAGCTTTAAATGAAATGGGAACAACCAGTGGTTTTAAGGGTTATGGACCAGAACAGGGTTATTCCTGGCTTAGAGAAAAAATTTCTGAGCATGACTTTATTGCAAGAGGTTGCAAAATTTCACCTGAAGAAATCTTTGTTTCCGATGGATCGAAATGCGATAGTAGTAATATTTTAGATATTCTCGGCAAAGATAATTCAATTGCGGTAACGGATCCTGTTTACCCTGTTTATGTAGATAGTAATGTTATGACGGGCAGAACTGGAGATGCCCTCGAAAATGGAACTTATCAGGGATTAACCTATCTTGCAATAAACGAGGAAAATAATTTTTTACCAGAACTACCTAAAAATAAAGTGGATATTCTATATCTTTGTTTTCCAAATAATCCTACTGGGGCAACAATCACTAATGAAGGATTGAAAAAGTGGGTTGATTATGCTCTTCAAAACAAATCTTTAATCCTTTTTGATGCAGCTTATGAAGCATTTATTCAAGATAAGGATATTCCGCATTCAATATATGAGATTGAGGGAGCAAAGGACTGTGCTATTGAATTTAGATCTTTTTCAAAGAATGCAGGATTTACAGGAGTAAGATGTGCTTATACAGTCATACCTAAAAACCTTTCAGGTTTAAGCTCAACAAATGAGGAAATAGACTTATGGCCTCTTTGGAATAGGCGCCAATCAACAAAATTTAATGGAGTTAGCTACATTGTTCAGAGGGGAGCAGAGGCTGTTTTTTCCCCTGAAGGGAAGATAGAGGTACAAGGTTTAATTGATTTTTATATGGAAAATGCAAAAATTATGAAAAATAAACTTCAAACTGCAGGTTATAAAGTGTACGGTGGAGACAATGCTCCGTATATATGGATTAAAGTTCCTGATAAAATGACATCTTGGGATTTTTTTGATTTTCTTCTTCAAAAAGTTAGTGTTGTGGGAACTCCTGGTAGCGGATTTGGATTGTCTGGAGAGGGTTATTTTCGTTTATCAGCATTTAACTCACGATCGAATGTTATTGATGCCATGGAAAGAATAATTAATATATAATGATAATTACCATTTAGATTTCTAAAAATTTAATGTTATCTATAAAGCTGGAACAAAGTGTCAATAATAATTCAGCAGTAATTGAAAAGAAACCTGCTGAGTTAAAAAATAAATCTCCAAAATATAAGGTCCTACTTCATAATGATCCTGTTAATTCAATGGAGTATGTCACTATTTCACTAAGAGAGGTTGTTCCGCAATTAAGCGAGCAAGATGCTATTGCAATAATGCTAGAGGCACATAATACAGGTATCGGTTTGGTAATTGTTTGTGATTTAGAGCCCGCAGAATTCTATTCAGAATCATTAAAATCAAAAGGTATTTCTAGTTCAATCGAGAAAGAAGATTGCTAACGTTTAAATTTATTTAGAGTGTACTAATTTCCTTTCAGATAGAGGACGAACTTTTAAAGATTCTTTTAGAGGGGATTTCCCATATTCTCTTTCAAGAATGTTGATAACTGTTTTACCAAATTCATCTTCTTTATTTTCAAAAGCTTCTAAGCAAACTTGACCAAGTTTTTTACCTAAAGAGCCTGGATTCCATAAAAGTTTTCTTGCTGTCCAGGGCATCATGCTCATTGGATTATAGTTTGGCTTCAAAATTTTATGATCTAAGGCGTATTTCTCAAGAAGAGTATGTGGTTGTAAACCTATGAAGAATATAGCTGGGTCAACTAAGCCCTTGCCAAAAATATTTTCTAATTCTCTATGGTACGCAATAGTTTGTCTTATGGTGCTTGGCGTTTCATCAAAAACATTAAATGAATAATTTACTGAAACATGATTTTTGAAACCTGATTTAACTAGCATTCTGCAATTATTTAATACCGTTTTCAGGTCATATGCTAATCTCATTTTTCTTACAAGTTCTTGAGATCCTGAAGTAATACCTATCTCAAAATAACTCATTCCTGTATCAACCATAAGCTGTGCTAGCTCAGCATCAATATTATCTGCTCTAATATATGCAGCCCAATTAATGTCGTTCCAGCCTTGATCTTTAATAGCTTGCAAAAGATTTTTTGCATCTTCAATATGTTTTTTGGCTGGAATAAACTGCGCATCTGTGAACCAAAATCCCCTTACTCCTAAGTCATATAATTGCTTCATTTCTTTGATAATTTCGTTAACAGGGTTAACACGAACTTGCTTGCCTTCTACAACCGTATAAACACAGAAACAACAATTATGAGGACAACCTCTTTTCGTTTGCACTCCTACATAGTAATCTCCACCTTCTATGTACCAATCGAATTCAGGCCATATTGATTTAATGTATTTATAGTTGCAGGCAGTTTTAACAGTACCCAAAGGTTGTTCATGTATTAATTTGTTCCGTGGTTTTTGTCCAGCAAGATAACATCTTTCTTCTTCTATCGAATCCCCCTTAATAATTTTTTGTATAAGATTTTCTCCTTCTCCAACTGAAATTACTGTTCCTTTTGGAAGTAGATTTCCTAATTGTTCATAGAAAACACTAACCGCTCCACCTCCTAATATTAGTTTTATGTCTTTGTTGTATTTTTGTGCTCTTTTTAGTCCTGTCTTGACTAATGAGGTATTTCTATATATTTCTCCATAGTGAGATGCAATTAATTTTAATCCGCCCCAAGAACCTCTAATTTTTTTAAATAAATTTTTTGAGTAGAAAACCTCAAAAGAATTTTGTAGAGGATTGCCACTTCTGCCATCGACTGGTGCATAAATTTGAATGTCTCTCCATGAGAAGATAATTAAATGAGGTCTAAATTGATCAATTTTTCTACATAAATATTTGGAAACTTTATTAGATGGAATTATTGCTAGATCAATAAACTGCTGCTCTATGTCAGGGAAACACTTATGAATATGATCTGCCAAATAAATAGGCCCTATTGGAAATATTGGATTACATGGAAGTCTTACAGTAAGAATTTTCCCATAGTGGTTTCTGTGGTAATTATTTTTATTTAATTTTTTGAAATCGAAATTCAAATTCATGCCATGAAATTCTAATGAATTAATATTCATTAAGAATCTAACTACTTTATTACTAATTCGGCGAAATTAAAAATCTTTAGAAAATACTTATGAAAATTTTATTTAACTTCAGATATCGGAAATCATATAAATCCAGCACACTTTGAGAAGTTTTAATCCATCAATCCATCTTGATATATTTGGCGCACCAGATTTTCTAGCGTAATATCTAACAGGATAATTAAGTATTTTTATATTATTGTTTGCTGCTTCAAATATTATTGTGAAGTCTCCAAATGGATCAGATTTGGAATCCCAACTCCCATTTTTTTTCATAAGTTTAAAGAACTTTCTTGAAAAAACTTTTGTCCCACAAAGTGAATCTGATACTTGCTTATTGATGAGAATTGATAAAAATATTGCAAAAAGTCTATTGCCTATATAATTTGCCCATCTCATTGCATCTTTTTCCATTGGAAAAGTCGTACGGGCACAATTAATTAAAATATTTTCATTTTTAGTTGATTCCATAATTGCTGAAATACTGTCATCAATATCTACAGTTAAATCACTATCAATTATGGCAAGGGTTTCACCTTTAGAAATATTAAATCCCTCTACAACAGCATTTTTCTTTCCTTTAGAAGTTTGTTTGAATAGAGAGATATTAAAAAATTTTGAGAAATTTTCTTTTAACTCCTCCAGAATTTCATATGTATTGTCATTGCTATTACCTTCTACGAATATAATTTCTAATTTATTGGGTATTTTTTTAAATTTATTAAGTGCATTTATTAATAGTTCTTTATTACCAGCCTCATTTCTTGCAGGAATTACAATAGTTATTAAATGATCGGAAATATTTTCATTATATTTATAAAAAAATATTTCTAGTTCGTAGGCAAGTTGTTTTATTATTGGAACTTTGCGAAAAATATTTTTTAAAGATTGTGGAATTAGTTTGGTTGGCAAAGGTGTTAATTTTTTTGCTTTCCATCTAATAGGTCTATAGTTATAAATTTCTGCTAGAGATTCAATATCGCATAAAGTTATTCTTGCTTTACTAGTAGTTTCTCTAAAAATTCTTGAATCTAATCTTAACCATCTAGTTATTGGCTCCCAAGTATTACCCCTGACTTTAATTGAGATAAATTCGTTATTTTCTTTGAATAATTGATGAAGTTTGTTATACGCTAAATTCCAAGTATTAACTGATTTCATTACTTTATAGTGTTAGATAAAGCCACTTTATTATATATTGATTATCTACTTTTTAATTATTAATTTCCATGGATTTAAAATATCGTTTTCATAAATAACTTCATAGGAGTAGTTATTATTTTTAATTTCTTTGAATTCAGTTGACCATGCCAATTCTGACTTCTTTAACTGCTCAATACTCTCTAAACCTTCACCTAGTTTAGGGGTTAATAACGAAATTCTTATGATTTTTGATTGAGATCTAGAATTTTTTATTCCACTTGTATCAACCTTAATTTCTTGATTTTTTACAGTATCAAGAGATGAAATATATTCCATTGTTTCTCTTATTTCTCTAGATCTATCGGTAAATAATCCTGATTGCAACAGAAATGTTGTTAATAAGTAAGGCCCAATTATTAGTATTATTAAAATTTCTTGGAATGAGTTTTTATCTTTTATGAATGACCAAGATAGCCCAAAAAATAATAATCCAATTATTAGAAATGTATTTTCTTTAATGTTAAAATTACCAACATTTTTAAAGAAAAAATAATACGTAATAGTCAAAGAGACTACAAATAATGGAACAATTTTTGAAGTGAAAAATATAAAAATTCTTTTAAATCTTTTTGAGTTAAATAAATATTTTATTCCTACATAAGTATTTAGTGTAAAAATAGATGAGATTTGTAGAGTGTAGTAGGGCGTTTTTGTAGAAAAAATACTAAGAATTCCTATCAAAATTAAAGGAAAAAAGGAAAGTATATATTTCTTATCTTTACTTTCAAATGTATTGTGTATCGTTCCAATAATTGCAAAAAGACTCCATGGCATAAAGGTTGCAGGAATATTCCAAAAATAGTAATAAAAAGGATTTGTAAAAGTATTTTTAGTTGAAAGTATATTGAACTTTTCAACTAAATAAAAAATTATATTTTTTTCTAAATAAGGATTAATAGATAATGCCCAAAACAAGTATGGAATAAATCCAATTAGTAGTCCAAGCCAAAAAAATTTACTGAAAAAAAGATTCTTTTTTATATACAAATATGGTAAAAGCGATAATAAAGGTACTAATACTAGAAAAGTTTTCATCATAAAAGATAGACCAATCCAAATACCAAAAAGCAATAAATAGAATTTGTTATCTTTACTTTTTATTTTGATTAATGAAAATACTCCGAGAGTTACTAAACAAGAATAAATAATATCTTGAGTAGCTAAGTGTGAGTAGTCAAACCATATATATGTTGTACAAAGTATTAGCGGAGAAATAATGGCATATTTATTACTAAAAAATTCTTCATGCAATTTAAAAGTTATGAATAGCATTAATATTGCAGCAGCTGTTGTTGGTAGATAAGCGGAAAATATATTTCTTCCAAAGATATCTTGTGACTTTGCGATTAAAAATTGTAATCCTATTGTTCTATCTAGAACATAATCATTCCACCAAAGAGGAACTATCCAGTTACCTTTATCCAATATCCATCTAGCTTGTAAAGCATAAAATCCCTCATCAAAAGCAATGTAACTTCTTTTGCCAAAATAAAATATGAGAGGAAGAAAAATAAATATTTTAAAAAGATATTGAAATTTAAAAATTCTATTAATCATTGTTGTTTTTAATTTGCTTTTGAAATGCCGATAATTGGAATTGAACCAATGACCTACTGTTTACGAGACAGTTGCTCTACCGCTGAGCTATATCGGCAAAGTTAAATTATTAAGATTTTCATATAGACTTAATTTTATTATTGAAAAAATTTATGTCAAAAATAGATCCTGAATTAAAAAAGAGATTGCTTAAGGAAACTCAGACCCCTTTTAAAGGATTAAGGAGAGTTTTGTGGATAGCTTTTAGTGGTTCCGCATTTTTGGGTCTTCTAATAATGCTTTCCAAATTTGCAAGTGGAGGTGAATTACAGGAAAATAACCTTCTTATACAAATAGGTGCTTGTGTAATATTCCCTACTTTATTATTTTTCGATAGGGATAAAGATTAACAGGCTTTATATTTAGTTATTGACTTAATGTTCTCTTTTTAGTGACAAATTTGAAAGCTTCTATTATGTCTCCTTCTATCCAAGAAGAAAATTTATCGCAACCTACTCCACATTCAAATCCAGTATTTACCTCTTTTACATCATCTTTAGACCTTTTTAGGGAGTCTAAATTGCCCTCAAAAACTACTTTATCTGATCTAACAACTCTAAGAGAACAATTACGTTGTAATTTACCAGTTTGTATATAACATCCTGCGATAGCTCCTTTCCCAACTGCGAAAGTTGCCCGAACTTCAGCTTTACCTAAGGATTCTTCGACAAGATCAGGTTCGAGTAGACCTTCCATGGCTAACTGAATATCTTCTAAGAGTTTATAAATTACATCATATTCTCTAATGTCAACATCATTAGCATCTGCTGCTCTTTTTGCTCCAGATGCCAATGAGGTATTAAACCCAATAATTACTGATCCTGATGCAGCGGCTAGATCTATATCTGTCTCAGTTATTTCTCCTGGAGCAGAAAGTAAAACTCTTACTTGAACTTCATTTTTTGGTAATTGTTCTAGTGAGCCCAATATCGCTTCAACACTACCTTGAACATCTGCTTTAAGAATTAAGTTTAACTCTTTTAATTCTCCATCATTTGCTTGAGTGGATAAGGATGACAAGCTAACTCTTCTAGACGCCATTTGCTGAGCTAATTTTGTAGCTCTAGCATCTGTAGCTCTCTCTCCGACTATAGATCTAGCAGTTTTTTCATCAGGGTAAACTTCAAATTCATCGCCTGCTGTAGGTACTTCACTAAATCCTAATGCTTCGACAGGGAATGAAGGACCTGCTTGTTTGATTCTAGTACCATGCTCATCAACCATTGCTCTTATTTTACCAAGGACCGAACCTGCAGCTAAAACATCCCCAGATTTTAAAGTTCCATTTTGTACTAACAAGGTAGCTACAGGCCCTTTAGCCTTATCTAGGTGAGCTTCAATTACAGTACCTTTTGCTGATCTGTCAGGGTTAGCTTGTAAGTCTTCAACTTCTGATACTAATAGAATCATTTCGAGCAATTTATCAATATTTTGTTTTTTTATTGCACTTACTGGAACCATTACAGTATCTCCTCCCCAATCTTCAGCTATTAAATCTTTTTCTGATAGTTCCTGCTTGACTCTTTCAGGAGATGCCCCTTCTTTATCAATTTTATTTATTGCAACAACTATTGGTACTTTTGCGGCTCTTGCATGACTTATTGCCTCAATTGTTTGAGGTCTACAACCATCATCAGCGGCTACTACAAGTACAGCTACATCAGTAACTTTTGTACCCCTTGCTCTCATTGCTGTAAAGGCTTCATGACCAGGAGTATCAAGAAAAGTCAATTTTTTCTTTTTAGATTCATGTTTAAATTCAACTTGATAAGCGCCTATATGTTGAGTGATTCCCCCTGCTTCTCCCGAAGCTACTCTTGATTCTCTGATGGAATCTAGAAGACTTGTTTTGCCATGATCAACATGGCCCATTACTGTAATAACAGGTGGCCTTTTTATTAAGCTATCAATATCATCAGATGCAATCATATCTACTGTTTTCTCAGCAGCTTCTTGGATATCATCTTGCAAAACAGGTACCCCAAACTCTTCGGCAACTGTTTCGATAGTCGCTAAATCAAGTGATTGAGTTACCGTAGCCGTTATTCCTTTGAAGAAAAGAGATTTGATTATTTCAGAACTTTCAAGACTTAATTTATCAGCTAATTCTTGAACAGTTAAATTATCTTCAGGAACTATTATCATTTCAGGCCTTACTTGTTTAGCCTCTTTAGCAGCCTTTAATTCCATTGCTCTTCTTTTTTGCCTTTGCCTTGTTGTCTCTTTTTTCTTCTTCTTAAATTGTTTTGTAGATTTCTGAGATTTAGATTCTTCAGACTTTTCTTTCTTTGGACGCGCCAAACTAGCTGATAATATTGAAATCTTCTCACCTGAATATCCACTGGTTTCAGATGTTAATGAATCATCATTCTCGCCAATAATATGAACTTTCTGTCTTTGTTTTTGGGGGTTTTTATTTCTTAATGCTTCTAGTTTTGCACTGTCGTCCCAATCAGTCTTTCCTGGTTTTCTTGAAGTATTTGAAAATGTTTTATGAGGTGGCTTTTTAGAACTAGGGGCAGAGTTTGGACGATTATTAGGAGCTTTTGCCTTCTGTCTAGGTGACTCAATATTTTGTTTTTCTGTTTTTATGCCAAGCTTGTCTTTCTCAGATTTATTAGTTTTTTGAAGTTGTAAAAGTTCATTAGGTGATACTGGCTTTCTAATCCCAGGTGAATTTTGACCATTGAAATTAGACCCAGGTCTATTTGGAGCGCCAGTTCTATTTGGAGCGCCAGCTCTATTTGGAGCACCAGATCTATTTGGAGCACCAGCTCTATTAGAATGAATTTGTCTATTAAATGAGCCAGGTTTTCCCTGATCTGATGGTTTATTTCTCAATCCAGGCCTATTTGGCATGCCAGTTCTATTTGGAGCACCAGCTCTATTAGGATTAATTTGTCTATTAAATGAGCCAGGTTTTCCCTGATCTGATGGTTTGTTTCTCAATCCAGGCCTATTTGGCATGCCAGTTCTATTAGGAAAAGATTGTTTAAAAGAAATATTTTGCTTATTGTTGTTTTGTTTATTAGTATCGTTTCTTCTAATTGGTGCTCCTACGAGTTCAGGGGTATTAATTTTTTTGTTAAAATTTTTTGTTTTAGGTTGGTTCGAACCTTGATTAGGTTTGTTAGATATTTGCCCTTGCCCCCCTGAATTGTGGATGTTCTTTGAAGGCTTATCAGATTTAAAATTATTACTTATATTTGTAGGCTTTGCAATTAATTGAATTGGGGGTTTTGTTGGACTTTTAATGGGTGGGGTTGCATTATTTCGGAAAGTTGTTTTATCATCACTGGAAGTTTGTGAAGGTTTACTCTTAGTATTTTGATTTTGAAAGTTTGATTGAGATTGAGGACTACCAATAATAATAGGTTTACTAGGATTTTTAGGTTGATTTGAAGTTATTTTTAGACTCTCAGGCTTACTAAGAGGTTTTATTAATAAAGGCTTTTTGTTCGAATTAGCATTTAGAGGCTTCTCTTCTAAAAAAGATGGAACAGAAGATTTATCTTCTTTGTTTTGTTTGTAATTATCTTTTTTAATTAAAGGTTTATTAATGGAAAGTATTTTTTTATCTGAATTCTTGTTTTTAATGAGATTTGTTATTTTTTTTGCATCTTCTGAACTAATAGAACTACTATGGCTTTTTACTGAAATTGAAAGTTTTTGAGCGGCATCCAATATATCTTTATTTTCCAGATTTAAGTCTCTGGAAAGTTCGTAAATTCTGATTTTATCGCTGAATGTCATTTAATCTGATTTGTACTCTTTGAAAATTAAAGAGGAATTAGTTTAATTATATTCCCTTATTGGAATAGTCATTGAAGCTTGTAATTTCTTTTTCAAAAATATCAATAAATTCAGGTTCTAGAAATGTTTTTAATGATTTTTGAAGCTTTTTTTTGATCTTGGAATCTGAGTAACATTTTTTTGACTTACAAATGTATGCTGATCGGCCCATTCCCTTTTGAAACATGATGCCTTGTTTATGATCTTTAGTAATCTTTAATAGATCTTTTCTGTCATATGTTTCTCTACATGAAATGCATATACGCATAACAGGTTTTTTAAATATCACCGTTTTCTCTCCTCTTTGGTAGATATTTCACTATCTTGCAAAGTTTCTAATTGATCATTATCTGAGAAGGCTTCTCCTTCGTATTGTTCTTCTCCATATTCTTGATCATCTTCAGGAAGGGGATAAAGCTCTCTTAATCTTGCATCTTCTGCAGCACGTTCAGCTTGTTCTGCTTCTAGTCTTAGCTCAGCTTCTCTCTGGAGATTCTCTTCATCTTCTCTTTGAACTATTAATTCAGAGACTGCAGCATCTTCTGCTTCCTGATCGTATTCATGTGAGTTCTTAACATCAATCTTCCAACCAGTTAATTTTGCAGCAAGTCTTACATTTTGACCTTCTCTACCAATTGCGAGGCTCAATTGATCTGGTGGGACAAGTACGTGTGCATGTTGCCCTTCTGGGTCAACGAGTCTTACTTGATCAACTTTGGCAGGACTTAAAGAGTTTAAAATATATTGGATTGGATCAGATGACCATTTGATAACATCAATTTTTTCTCCTCTTAATTCATTAACTACTTGTTGAATTCTTGCTCCTCTAGCTCCAATACAGGCACCTACAGGATCTACTTCTTGTTCTTCACTATCAACAGCTACTTTTGTTCTTGGCCCAACTGCTCTTGAAGGAGGGTTTGCTTCTCTGGAAACAGCAACAATTTTTACTGTACCTTCTTGTATTTCTGGAACTTCATTCTCGAATAAATAGACCACTAAACCAGCATTTGCTCTGCTTACAAAAAGTTGTGGACCTTTTCTGGCTATTTCGCTAACTTCTTTCAAAAATACTTTGAAAGTTGCATTTGCTCTGTAATTGTCATTTGGTAACTGATCTCTTTTGGGAAGTTCGGCCTCTACTTCAGGTCTGCCAATGCCCGAACTAACTCCCATAATTACTGATTGTCTTTCAAATCTTATAACTCTTGCAGTTAAAACAGGATCTTCCAAATCTGCGAATTCTTCTTGGATCATTTTCCTTTGTTGATCCCTTAATTTTTGCGCTAAAACTTGCTTTGTTGTTGAAGCAGCCA
Organism: Prochlorococcus marinus XMU1411; assembly: GCF_017696075.1. Lineage (NCBI taxonomy): Bacteria > Bacillati > Cyanobacteriota > Cyanophyceae > Synechococcales > Prochlorococcaceae > Prochlorococcus > Prochlorococcus marinus. The sequence continues at coordinate 50,991 of NZ_JAAORI010000005.1, read as the reverse complement.
TTCGTCCAAAATCCTCTTTTTCTGGAGTAACGTCTAGAACGACAGTGTCTCCTATTTGAGCATCATCAGCTACTTGTTTAACTTCTACTAGAGATATTTGATGATCTTCGCTCTCAACTTCGTCAACAATTATTTTACTCGATAGGATCCTATAACCCTCTTCATCTAGATCAAGTCCAACATCAAAATTATTAAAATATTCTTCATCAAATGGATCTTCGTTACTTCCAATGAAAAAAGTTTTTCTATATTTTTCGTAACCTTTTAATAAAGCTTCGCGTAAGGCTACTTCGACGATATTAGGAGGTAATTTTTTTTCCTCACTAATATCTTCAATAAGATTGTTTAAACCTGGGAGAATAACTAATGCCATCTATGATGGGGAAAATTGAATAATGGTTGATAAATAATTAATCTTCTAGTTTACAAAGACTAATTTTTAATACTTCATTAAAAGGTATTTTTTTAATCTTACCTTTAATGTTAATGGCTAAATAATCTTTAGACTTTTCATAGAGTAAACCATTCAGAAATTTTATTTTAGAATCTTTCTGGTTTAACTCAACATTAACTGGAAAACCCTTAAAAGTTTTGAAGTCTCTTTCTGAGGTTAATTCATCACTGACCCCTTGACTACTAATTTCTAAGACATATGAACAATTTAAAAGATTTGAATTTTCTATTTCTTCCGATGCTGGGGTATTAAATAGCACACAATCATCAAGTGAAATATCACCACCATTAGTCTTTTTAATAATGATTTTTATAAGAATTGGATTTTGATTTGTTTGTACATTTAAATTACAGATTTCGAAATTCAATGTATTGGCAACTTTTTTGAGTAAAGTTTCTAGTTTATTTTTTTTTTCTTTATTCAAATTAATTTCATTATTTACTTAAAATAATATTTACATAATAAAAAATTTTTTCTATACAAAATTTAAAAGTTTGTATTTTATGGATGTAAACAAAAAAACAACAATTAAATATTTCTTCAATTAGATTTGTTTTATTAATACAAAACTATAAATATATGGATAATCTAAAGATTAAATTTGTAAATTTAATTCAACTATTTATTATTGTTTGTTTTTGTTTAGTTAATTTTTCTCAAAAAGCTGAAGTTTTAGCTTTGCCGTCCTCTGAAAATCATAATTTTGTATCATCTGCAGTAAAAAATGTTGGTCCTGCAGTAGTAAAAATTGATACTGAGCGTTTAGTAGAAAGGCAACAGTTTGATCCCACTTTACTTGATCCTTTATTAAGAGATTTACTTGGGGAACAAGGAATTACTCCTGAGAGGGAAAGAGGCCAAGGTTCAGGAGTAATTATTAACGATAACGGTTTGGTTCTTACGAATGCTCATGTAGTAGAAAAAGTTGATGATGTTTCAGTTACTTTGGCGGATGGAGCCATTTGCGATGGAAAAGTTTTGGGTACTGATTCGGTTACTGACTTGGCTTTAGTAAAAATTGAGGATTCTTCATACTCTAGTTTTGCTCCTCTAGGTAATTCTGAAGACCTTGAAGTTGGAGATTGGGCAATAGCTCTTGGAACTCCTTATGGACTAGAAAAAACAGTTACCTTAGGGATTGTAAGTAGCCTACATAGAGATATTAACAGTTTAGGTTTTTCAGATAAAAGGCTTGATCTCATACAAACTGATGCTGCGATTAATCCAGGAAATTCCGGAGGCCCACTTATCAATTCAGATGGAGAGGTGATTGGAATTAATACATTGGTTAGAAGTGGCCCTGGTGCAGGTCTAGGTTTTGCAATACCAATCAATCTAGCAAAAAGTGTCTCTGATCAACTCCTAAAAAATGGGGAGGTTATTCATCCATATTTAGGGGTTCAATTGATTTCTTTGAATCCTAGAATTGCTAAAGAACACAATAAAGATCCTAATTCACTAGTTCAATTACCCGAAAGAAATGGAGCTCTAATTCAATCAGTCATCCCTAATAGTCCTGCTGAAAAAGCTGGGTTAAGAAGGGGCGATTTAGTTATAGCAGCTGAAAATATCTCTATACAAGAACCTAAAGCTTTGCTAGATGAAGTTGAGAAAGCTAAAATAGGAAAAGTATTTCTTTTAAATGTTTTAAGAGACAATAAAGAAATACAGATAAATATTAAACCAGAACCTCTTCCAGGTTTGACATAAATCCCTCATTGAAATTTAATAATCTATACATTTAGAAGAAAAATTTTGGATTCACAAACCCGAATGAAACAAATAGTTGCTGATGCAGCAATTAAAGAAGTAAAGAGTGACATGATTCTAGGATTAGGTTCTGGATCTACAGCCGCACTTATGATAAGAAGCCTCGCTAATGAAATTCGTTCTGGAAAACTGCAAAACATAAAAGGTGTCGCAACTTCTTTTCAATCAGAAGTTTTAGCACTCGAACTTGATATCCCTCTAATTGATTTAGCTTCTGTTTCTCAAATCGATTTAGCTATTGATGGAGCAGATGAAGTAGATCAGCGTTTTCAATTGATAAAAGGAGGAGGAGCATGTCATGTCAGAGAAAAGTTAGTAGCATCTAAAGCTGATCAATTAATGATTGTTGTTGATGAAACTAAACTCGTACAGAACTTAAATCAATCTTTCCCTTTACCTGTAGAGGTCCTTCCAAATGCTTGGAAGCAAGTTCAGGATGTGATTTCAAAAATGAATGGCAGATCTACTTTAAGAATGGCTACTAAAAAAGCTGGCCCAGTTGTTACTGACCAGGGCAACCTAATATTAGATGTTTTGTTTAATGATGGTATTAAGAATCCAAAAGAGATTGAAATGAACATTAATAATATTCCAGGAGTATTAGAAAACGGATTATTCGTTGATCTAACAGATAAAGTATTGGTTGGTAAGCTTGAAGAAGGCATGCCTATTGTTTACTCGCCCTCAAAAATTGGTTAGTCCTCAAATCTTATTTGTACAGAGTTAGCGTGACTATGTAAACCCTCACTTTTAGCAAGATTAATAATATCAATACTGTTAACTTTTAAACTTTCTTTATTAAATTCTATAATGGAAGTATTTTTCATAAAAGTCTCTACTCCTAGAGAACCACTAAATCTTGAATTTCCTGATGTAGGTAAAGTATGATTTGGTCCTGCAAGATAATCTCCAACAGCTTCAGGAGTCCATTTCCCCAGAAATATTGCTCCTGCATTCTCTATGCCTTCAAGAATTTTTTTCGAATCTATAGTTATAATTTCTAAGTGTTCTGGAGCAAAGTTATTGCTTAATTCAATACATGATTCATAATTCTCACAAATAACAATTAATCCCCAATTTTTTATTGATTGCAAGCAAATTTCTTTTCTTGGATGATCATCTATTTTTTTATAAAGTTCCTCTAGAACTCCTTTTGCCTGCTTTTTTGATGTAGTTAGTAGTATTGAAGAAGCCAAGGGATCATGTTCTGCTTGTGCTAGTAGATCAGATGCTATGTGAGTGTCTTGAGCTGTTTCATCCGCAATGATTAATATTTCACTTGGACCAGCTAAAGAATCTATTCCTGTAGAGCCATAAATTAGTTTTTTAGCAGTTGTTACATAGATATTTCCTGGACCAGTGATAACATCAACTTTATTAATTTGATTTGTGCCAAATGCTAAAGCCCCAATAGCTTGAGCTCCTCCAATTCTAAAAACTTTATTTATTCCTGATAAGTAGGCTGCAGCTAAAACAGTTTTGTTTATTTTCCCCTCTTTGTTACCAGGAGATACCATTATAATTTCTTTTACTCCAGCTACTTTTGCAGGTATTGCATTCATTAATACAGTACTGGGATAAGCAGCTCTCCCTCCAGGGATATAAATACCTGCATTTTTTACTGCGCTCCATCTCCTTTGGACTATATCACCATGTTTACCTTTAATTGTGAAAGATGATGGAATTTCTTTTTCATGGAATTCTTTAATTCTTTTATAGGCTATCTCAAGTGAACGTTTTAAATTACTATCAATTACATCCCATGCATCTTGCAATTCTTCCGCACTCACTTGCATAGGGTTAGGGTTAAAACCATCAAATTTTTTGGTAAATTTTTCAACTGCAATATCTCCATCATTTTTTACCTCTTGAAGAATTCCTTCGACAATTGCATTTATCTTATTATTGTTCTCTGAATTAGTTCGAGAAGAAATCCTTTTTAATTCTTGGATAGCTTCTTTTTTATTATTTATGATCTTCATATTCTTAATTTTTCAAATTAAAAGTTTCGAAATCCGATTTAATGTTTTTATAAATTATATATGATTGATTAGTAGTCAATCTATTTGTTATGATAGAAACCTTCTACTAATATACCCTCTGTGGCTAATAACAAATCAGCAAAAAAGAGAATACTAATTTCAGAAAGAAATCGTTTAATTAATAAGTCATATAAATCTGTAGTAAGAACCTTTACCAAAAAAACTTTAGAGAATTGCGAAATCTATAAAAAAGACCCTAATGAAGATAATAAAAATTTAGTTAAAACAAGTCTTAATAAGACTTTTAGCTTAATCGATAAAGCAGTTAAGAAAAATGTTCTTCACAAGAATAATGGAGCTAATAAAAAATCAAAAATCAATAATTTTGTAAAAACAACCCTTACCACAAAATAAAAAGGCAGATCATAATTATGAGCGATATTGAACTCATAGACTCCCACTGTCATTTAATATTTGAAAATTTTAAAAAAGATATTGACGATGTTGTTTTAAGATTGCGTTCAAGAGGTGTAAAAAAATTAGTTCATGCTTGTTGTGAATTAACAGAAATTCCTAAGTTAAAAAAAATATCACACCAATATAATGAAATTTACTATTCAGTTGGTTTGCATCCACTTGAAGCAAAAAAATGGGAACCAAGTTCCATAGTTCATTTAAAAAGATCAGCTCAAGAAGATAAAAGAGTTGTAGCAATTGGAGAATTAGGCTTAGATTTTTTTAAAAGCGAAAATAAAACTCAGCAAATTGATGCTCTTTTGCCACAAATGGAGTTGGCTTATGAACTCGAATTGCCTGTAATCATCCATTGCAGAGATGCTGCAAATGAAATGATCGAGATATGTAATGATCTCTCTATAAAAGGAAAATGTCCTCAAGGTGTACTTCATTGTTGGACAGGGACCCCAAAAGAAATGAATAAATTCTTGGATCTTGGTTTTTATATTAGTTTTAGTGGAATAGTAACTTTCCCAAAAGCACATGAAATACACGAGTGTGCCAAAATAGTTCCAAATGATAAGTATCTAATTGAAACTGATTCACCCTTCTTGGCTCCAGTGCCCTTTAGAGGTAAACGAAATGAACCTGCATTTGTTGAAAGTGTTGCAAATTTTATAGCAGATTTAAGATCTACAGATCTAAGCACAATTGCTAAGGAGTCATCCAAGAATGCTGAAGATTTGTTTAAATTTGACTTGATAAGTTGACGTTATAGCTGCTAGTATTAGGAATTACTGGAAATTTTGCCTAATTTTTAGTTCTGACTTTCTTAAATTAATAGTTTATTACTATTAAACGAGATTTTTAGTTTTGTTAAATTGATTTTTAAAAAAAAATCCGCATTTAATGTTTGAATTTAACTAAAATAGGAGTTAAACAACTAAATATTGAGTAAATTTAAGGTAAATATTAAATCTCACATAATCTCAGGTTTTTTGGATGAGCAGTAGCGCTTTACAGGTAGCAAAAACAGCTACTTATCTACCAGATTTAGTTGAAGTACAAAGAGCAAGCTTTAAATGGTTTTTGGAAAAAGGTTTAATAGAGGAGTTACAAAACTTTTCTCCTATTTCTGATTACACAGGTAAATTAGAATTGCATTTTATTGGTGAAGATTACAGGTTAAAAAGACCTAGGCATGACGTTGAGGAGGCTAAAAGAAGAGATGCAACATTTGCTTCTCAAATGTATGTGACTTGCAGACTAATTAATAAAGAGACTGGCGAAATTAAAGAGCAAGAAGTATTTATAGGAGAATTACCATTAATGACTGAAAGAGGAACTTTCATTATTAATGGTGCAGAAAGAGTAATTGTTAATCAAATTGTTCGTAGTCCAGGAGTATACTTCAAAGATGAACAAGATAAAAATGGTCGAAGAACCTACAATGCGAGCGTTATCCCTAATAGAGGCGCATGGTTAAAGTTTGAGACTGATAAAAATAATCTACTTCATGTAAGAGTTGATAAAACTAGAAAAATCAATGCTCATGTTCTGATGAGAGCGATGGGTCTCTCTGATAATGATGTTATAGACAAACTTAGGCATCCTGAGTTTTATCAAAAGTCGATTGAGTCAGCCAATGATGAGGGTATAAATTCAGAAGACCAAGCCTTACTTGAATTGTATAAGAAGCTTCGTCCTGGTGAACCTCCATCTGTTTCTGGCGGACAACAGCTATTATATAGTAGATTTTTTGATCCCAAAAGATATGATTTAGGCAGGGTTGGTAGATATAAAATAAATAAAAAATTGAGGCTGACTGTACCAGATGAAGTGAGAACACTTACCCATGAAGATGTTCTTTCTACTGTTGATTATTTAATTAATCTAGAGTTGGATATTGGTGGTGCGAGTTTGGATGACATTGACCACCTTGGTAATCGAAGAGTTAGATCTGTTGGAGAACTTCTTCAAAATCAAGTAAGGGTTGGACTCAATCGTTTAGAGAGAATTATTAAGGAGAGAATGACCGTTGGAGAAACTGATTCTCTTACTCCCGCTCAACTAGTTAATCCTAAACCTTTAGTTGCTGCAATAAAAGAGTTTTTTGGCTCCAGTCAATTAAGTCAATTCATGGATCAAACTAATCCTCTGGCTGAACTAACACATAAGAGAAGAATCTCTGCGTTAGGTCCTGGAGGTTTAACAAGAGAAAGAGCAGGTTTTGCAGTCAGAGATATTCATCCCTCGCATTATGGAAGGTTATGCCCCATCGAGACTCCTGAAGGTCCTAATGCAGGACTTATTAATTCTTTAGCTACCCACGCAAGAGTTAACGAATATGGTTTTATTGAAACTCCCTTTTGGGAAGTTGAAAACGGCAAAGTTAATAAAAAAGGAGATCCTGTTTACCTGTCTGCTGATTTAGAAGATGAGTGTAGAGTGGCTCCAGGAGATGTAGCTACTGACAAAGATGGAAATATACTTGTAGATTTAATACCAGTAAGGTATAGACAAGATTTTGAAAAAGTACCTCCTCATCAAGTTGATTATGTTCAGCTTTCCCCAGTTCAAGTAATTTCAGTTGCTACCTCCCTAATCCCTTTCTTGGAGCATGATGATGCAAATAGGGCTTTGATGGGATCTAATATGCAACGCCAAGCCGTCCCATTATTAAGACCTGAACGTCCCTTAGTTGGTACAGGTTTAGAATCTCAAGTTGCAAGAGATTCAGGGATGGTTCCCATAACAAAAGTTAATGGAACTGTATCTTATGTAGATGCTAATGAGATCGTTGTTAAAGATAAAGATGGTAATGAACATTTTCATTATCTTCAAAAATATCAAAGATCAAACCAAGATACATGCCTAAACCAGAGACCCATAGTAAAAATTGGAGATCAAGTAATATCAGGGCAAGTGTTAGCAGATGGATCTGCATGTGAAGGTGGGGAAATCGCACTAGGCCAGAATGTATTAATTGCTTACATGCCATGGGAGGGGTACAACTATGAAGATGCAATACTTGTAAGCGAAAGGATGGTAACTGATGATTTATATACATCGGTACATATTGAAAAATATGAAATTGAGGCAAGACAAACAAAGTTAGGACCTGAGGAGATCACAAGAGAGATTCCTAATATTTCTGAAGAAAGCTTAAATAATCTTGATGAAATGGGAATTATTAGGATTGGGGCTTTTGTTGAAAGTGGAGATATTCTTGTAGGAAAAGTTACTCCAAAGGGAGAATCAGATCAACCACCTGAAGAAAAACTTTTGAGAGCGATTTTTGGTGAAAAGGCGCGGGATGTCAGAGATAATTCTTTGAGGGTACCAAAAACTGAAAAAGGGAGGGTATTGGATGTTCGAATTTACACTAGAGAACAAGGTGATGAGTTACCCCCTGGAGCGAATATGGTCGTAAGAGTTTATGTAGCCCAGAGAAGGAAAATCCAAGTTGGAGATAAAATGGCAGGAAGGCATGGTAATAAAGGAATTATTAGCAGAATTTTACCAAGAGAAGATATGCCATATCTGCCTGATGGAACGCCTGTGGATATTGTCCTTAATCCTCTAGGGGTGCCAAGTAGGATGAATGTAGGTCAAGTTTTTGAATTATTGATGGGATGGGCAGCTGCCAACTTAAATTGTAGGGTTAAAGTTGTCCCATTTGATGAAATGTATGGTGCTGAAAAATCACATCAGACTGTTCAAGCTTTCTTAGAGGAGGCTTCAAAACAGCCAGGTAAAGCATGGGTTTATAATCCTAAAGATCCTGGAAAACTATTGCTTAAAGATGGCAGAACAGGGGAACCCTTTGATCAGCCAGTCGCTGTTGGATACTCTCACTTCCTTAAGTTGGTACATTTGGTTGATGATAAGATACATGCTAGGTCAACTGGGCCTTACTCTTTAGTTACACAACAACCATTGGGTGGTAAAGCTCAGCAAGGTGGACAAAGGCTTGGAGAAATGGAAGTGTGGGCTCTTGAAGCCTATGGAGCAGCCTACACTCTTCAAGAACTATTAACAGTGAAATCTGATGATATGCAAGGAAGAAACGAAGCCCTAAATGCAATAGTAAAAGGTAAACCTATCCCAAGGCCTGGTACTCCTGAGTCATTTAAAGTCCTTATGAGAGAATTACAATCGCTAGGATTAGATATTGGGGTTTATACAGATGAAGGAAAAGAAGTCGATTTAATGCAAGATATAAATCCTCGAAGGAACACTCCATCTAGACCTACTTACGAATCACTAGGAACTTCTGAATATGAGGAAGATTAAATACCTAATAAAAACTTTTAATTTAAATTTCCAAAAATGACAAACAGCAACCTAAGAACTGAAAACCACTTTGATTACGTCAAAATTTCGATTGCTTCTCCTCAAAGAATAATGGATTGGGGACAGAGAACATTACCCAATGGACAAGTGGTTGGTGAAGTTACGAAACCCGAAACTATTAATTACAGGACGCTTAAACCAGAAATGGATGGATTGTTCTGTGAAAAGATTTTTGGACCCTCTAAAGATTGGGAATGTCATTGCGGTAAATATAAAAGAGTTAGACATCGAGGAATTGTTTGTGAGAGATGTGGAGTTGAGGTAACCGAAAGTAGAGTGAGAAGGCATAGAATGGGTTACATAAAACTTGCTGCACCGGTCTCTCACGTTTGGTATTTGAAAGGAATTCCTAGTTATGTGGCAATTCTTTTGGATATTCCACTAAGAGATGTAGAACAAATAGTTTATTTTAATTGTTATGTAGTTTTAGATCCTGGTGATCATAAAGATCTTAAGTATAAGCAATTACTCACTGAAGATGAATGGCTAGAAATAGAAGACGAAATCTATGCTGAAGATTCAACAATTGAAAATGAGCCTTTTGTTGGAATTGGTGCAGAGGCCCTTAAACAACTTCTTGAAGACCTTGATTTAAATCAGGTTGCTGAGGAGCTCAGAGAAGAAATTACACAAAGTAAAGGTCAGAAAAGAGCAAAACTTATAAAAAGGATAAGAGTGATTGATAATTTTATTGCAACAAATGCAAAACCAGAATGGATGGTTTTAGATGCAATTCCAGTTATACCTCCAGATCTTAGACCGATGGTACAGCTTGATGGGGGAAGATTTGCAACTTCAGATTTAAATGATCTTTATAGAAGAGTTATAAATAGAAATAATAGACTAGCTAGGCTTCAAGAAATTTTAGCTCCTGAAATAATAGTTAGAAATGAAAAAAGAATGCTTCAGGAGGCCGTTGATGCTCTCATAGATAATGGAAGGAGGGGAAGAACTGTTGTTGGCGCAAACAATAGAGCCTTAAAGTCTCTTAGTGACATAATTGAAGGAAAACAGGGAAGATTTAGACAGAATCTTCTTGGTAAACGTGTTGACTATTCTGGAAGATCTGTAATTGTTGTGGGTCCTAAGTTAAAAATGCATCAGTGCGGTCTTCCAAAGGAAATGGCGATTGAGCTCTTTCAACCCTTTGTAATTCACAGATTGATACGTCAAAATATAGTAAATAATATTAAAGCTGCAAAGAAATTAATACAAAAGGCTGATGATGAAGTAATGCAAGTACTTCAGGAAGTAATTGAAGGCCACCCAATTCTCTTAAATAGGGCACCTACACTTCATCGTCTTGGAATTCAAGCTTTCGAACCAAAATTAGTTGGAGGTAGAGCGATACAACTTCATCCTTTAGTTTGCCCTGCTTTTAATGCAGACTTTGATGGAGATCAAATGGCAGTTCATGTTCCTTTAGCTTTAGAGGCACAAACTGAAGCACGTATGCTCATGTTGGCTAGTAATAATATCCTTTCTCCTGCGACTGGTGAACCAATTGTCACTCCATCACAAGATATGGTTTTGGGATCTTATTATCTGACGGCTTTGCAACCGAATTATGAAAAACCGGATTTTGGAGAAAATAATACTACATTTGCTTCACTAGAAGACGTCATTTTTGCTTTCGAAGATAAAAGACTCAGCTTGCATCAATGGGTTTGGCTGAGATTCAATGGAGAAGTAGAAGATGAAGACGAAATGAGTAAGCCACAGAAAACTGAACAGTTGGAGGATGGCTCAAAATTAGAAATTTGGAATCTAAGAAGAGACAGATTAGACTCCCAGAATAATTTAATAAGTAGATATGTTTTGACAACTGTTGGGAGAGTAGTGATGAACTATACCATCATCGATTCTTTATCTAAAACGTAATCTTTAAAAACTATTTTTCATTCACAAAAAAAACATGACATCATCTAAACCTAAAAAAACTTCCAGAGTACGTAAAACTTCTAAAAATTCAAAAAAGGATAGTCCAATTGTAATGCCTACCTTGGCTAGAACGCCTGCAACATTTAAAAATAAAGTTGTGGATAAGAAAGCTTTAAAGAACTTAGTCTCTTGGGCTTATAAAACTCATGGCACTGCAGTAACTGCAGCTATGGCTGATAATTTAAAGGACTTAGGTTTCAAATATGCTACACAAGCTGCTGTTTCTATTTCAGTAGATGACTTAAAAGTTCCTGAAGCTAAACAAGATTTAATTGGACAAGCTGAAGAGCAAATATCTGCCACAGAAGAATGTTATAGACTTGGTGAAATTACAGAAGTTGAGAGACATACGAAAGTTATTGATACCTGGACAGAAACTAATGAGAGATTAGTAGATGCTGTAAAGAATAATTTTAACCAAAATGATCCTCTAAATTCTGTTTGGATGATGGCTAATTCAGGAGCAAGGGGTAATATGTCTCAGGTAAGACAATTAGTTGGCATGAGAGGATTAATGGCTAATCCTCAAGGAGAAATCATTGACCTCCCAATAAGAACTAATTTTAGAGAAGGATTGACTGTTACTGAATATGTAATTTCTTCTTATGGAGCAAGGAAAGGGTTAGTAGATACTGCTTTGAGAACTGCTGATTCTGGCTATTTAACAAGAAGATTAGTGGATGTAGCTCAAGATGTAATTGTTAGGGAAGAAGATTGTGGAACAGAAAGATCGATAGTTATTGAGGCTGAAGATGGCAAATTTGGGACAAGGCTTCTTGGTCGACTTACAGCTGAAGATATTTTAGATTCTGAAGAAAATTTAATTGTTCCTAAGAATACAGCAATAGATCCATCACTGTCAGAAAAAATTGAGTCAGCATCTATTTTAAAAGTAAATATAAGATCCCCATTGACATGTGAAGCAAACAGATCTGTTTGTAGGAGATGTTATGGATGGGCTTTAGCACATAATCATTTGGTTGACTTAGGTGAAGCAGTAGGAATAATTGCTGCTCAATCCATTGGTGAGCCAGGGACTCAGTTAACAATGAGAACATTCCATACTGGAGGCGTCTCAACTGCTGAAAGTGGAGTGGTAAGATCGAAGATTTCTGGTAAAGTTGAGTTTAGTTCAAAGGCAAAGGTTAGAGGATACAGAACTCCACATGGTGTAGAAGCTAAACAAGCGGAAGTCGATTTCATATTAAAAATAGTTCCTAAAGGAAGTAATTCCAGCAAATCTCAAAAAATTGAAGTTTCTAGCGGATCGCTTTTATTCGTTGATGATGGTGAGGAAATTAATTCTGACATAACAGTTGCTCAGATTACTGCTGGAGCGGTTAAAAAAAGCGTTGAAAAAGCAACAAAAGATGTTATCTGTGATTTAGCTGGTCAGGTAAAATATGACAAGGTTCTTCAACCAAAAGAAGTTACAGACAGGCAGGGAAATATTACTCTAAAAGCTCAAAGATTGGGCAGATTATGGGTTTTGGCCGGAGATGTATATAACTTGCCACCTAACGCAAGACCTGTTATCTCATCTGGAAAAGTTGTAGATGAAGGAACTGTTTTGGCAGAGGCAAGTCAATCAAGTGAGTTTGGTGGACAAATTCGCTTGAGAGATTCCATAGGAGATTCCAGGGAAGTTCAGATTGTTACTACTTCAATGTCTTTAAGTAATTTTAAATTAATTGAAGAATCTACACACGCAGGCCAAATATATAACTTGGAATCTAGTGATGGAACATCTTATCGATTGAACACTTCCCCTGGTAGTAAAATTAGCAATGGTGAGATCATCGCAGATTTAACAGATGAAAGGTTCCGTACAAAAACTGGCGGGTTAGTAAAATATGCACCAGGATTAAGCGTCAAAAAAGCAAGATCATCAAAAAATGGTTTTGAAGTTAGTCAAGGGGGTACATTACTTTGGATTCCTCAAGAGACACATGAAATAAACAAGGATATATCTCTTTTAATGATTGAAGATATGAAATGGATTGAAGCAGGAACAGAAGTTGTAAAAGATATATTTAGTCAAACTTCAGGAATTGTTACTGTGACCCAGAAAAATGATATTCTCCGTGAAATTACTGTAAGAAATGGAACTTTTCATGAGTGTGATGATGAAGAAGTTTTGAATAGATTTACAGAAGAAGGTAGTCTTGTAAATCCTGGTGAAAAGATTTTGGATGGTATTGATAATACAGAAATTCTATTTGTTCAGAAATTAGAAACCGCTAAATCTAGAGGCTTATTATTACGAACTGTAGAAGAATTTACTATTCCTGATCAAGCAGAATTACCTGAATTATCTCATATTCAGCAGGAAAAAGGACCACATTTAGGCTTAAAAGCTATCCAAAGGCTGATTTACAAAGACGGTGAATTGATAAAATCAGTTGAAGGTGTTGAATTGCTGAGAACACATTTAAGCATTCAAAGCTTCGATGCTACTCCTCAAATGACCATTGATGTAGAGTCGATTGTAGATAAAAATGATGACTCTATTAATAGATTAAATTTAGTAATATTGGAGTCTATTCTTGTTAGGAGAGATACTATATCCGACTCTAGTCATGGATCAACACATACAGAATTACAAGTCAAAAACAATCAAGAAGTTAAAGCAGGTGATGTAATAGCTACTACTCAAATTCTTTGTAAAGAAAAGGGAATAGTTCAATTGCCCAATGTTTATGACGATGAACCTATAAGAAGATTAATCGTTGAAAGAGAAGAAGATAAAATTAAAATTAATATTAATAATAAAGCAGTCGTTAAAGTAGGTGATCGTGTAGTTGATGGTGATCCTATAAGTAAATCTGAAAATTCTACTTCTTGTGGAGAAATTGAAGAAGTTTCTAGTAGTTCAGTAACCTTAAGACTTGGTAGGCCTTATATGGTATCTCCTGATTCAGTTTTGCATGTTAAAGACGGAGATTTAGTTCTTAGAGGAGATGGTTTGGCGTTACTTGTTTTTGAAAGACAAAAAACTGGGGATATTGTTCAAGGATTGCCTCGAATAGAAGAGTTATTAGAAGCTAGGAGACCCAGAGATTCTGCAATTTTATGTAAAAGATCCGGAATCGTTCAGATTAAACAAGGTAATGATGAAGAATCAGTTTCTTTATCTGTTATTGAAAAAGATGATTTAGTTAACGAATACCAACTTCTAATTGGTAAGAACATAATGGTTAGTGATGGACAACAAGTCACAGGGGGAGAAGTTTTAACTGATGGTCCAATTAATCCACACGAATTATTAGATTGTTACTTCAGCGATCTAAAAGATCAGAAACCTCTTATAGATGCAGCACGAGAGTCGATAGCCAAACTACAAAGAAGTATGGTAAATGAAGTCCAAAACGTTTATAAGTCTCAAGGTGTTGCAATCGATGATAAGCATATTGAGGTCATTGTCAGACAAATGACAAGTAAAGTCCGTATAGAAGATGCTGGGGATACTACTCTACTACCTGGCGAACTTGTAGAATTGAGGCAAGTAGAAGATACAAATCAAGCTATGTCAATTACAGGAGGAGCTCCTGCAGAGTTTACTCCGGTTTTATTGGGTATAACTAAAGCTTCTCTTAACACAGATAGTTTTATATCAGCAGCTTCATTCCAAGAAACAACAAGGGTTCTCACGGAAGCCGCAATTGAAGGTAAATCTGATTGGTTAAGAGGATTAAAAGAAAATGTTATTATTGGAAGACTAATACCTGCAGGCACTGGTTTTAGCGGATTTGTAGAAGAATTAGCCTCAGAGGCTGGTCCCCATCCTGATATACTTTCAGAAGAATCTGGTGGTTATAGAAGAGCACAGAATTTAAGGCCAGATTATACAGTTGATATGCCAAAATCACCCGCAGCGAGCTCTGGTGCAATTCTTGATGATCCTAGTGATGAAGACTTGGAGACAACTCGTAATAGACATGGAATTGATGCTTCTTCAAGTAATTTTGCAGCATTTGCAAGACCTAATGCAGAAAATCAATTTTCTGAGGATCAACTCCCAGATCCCGCTGCATTGGAGGGATTACAAGAGGAGGGCCTTCTATCTGATGAATAAAAATTATCTTTTATTATTATTAAGTACTAGAATAAACGTATTACTAAGTTTGTAATGATGAAGCCAGAGATTGTTCCGGAGAGAAAATTACCTCGCTATGGATTCCATTTTTATAATGAGAGACTTAACGGGAGATTAGCCATGATTGGATTTATTGCGCTTATTCTTACAGAATTATTTCTAAAACATGGTTTGTTGTTATGGTAAAAATAGTCTTTTACTAAAGATAGAATAATTTGAAAAATCTTCTTGGAAGTACTGTTAGAGAACTAGAAAATGTAGCTTTAAATTATGGTCAAGCTGCTTTTAGAGGTCGCCAAATTTATAATTGGATCTATAACTATAGAAATAAGAACAAAAATATTGATCAAATAGATGTCTTACCTCTAGATTTTCGCAAGAAGTTAAAAGAAGATGGTTTTAAAGTAAGCGAACTTAGTCTTCAAGAAAAAAACTTAGCCAATGATGGCACTCTAAAGTTATTACTTTCTACAGAGGATAATGAAAGTATTGAGTGTGTTGGTATACCAACTGAAAAAAGACTTACAGCATGTCTTTCTAGTCAAGTTGGATGCCCCATGGACTGCAAATTTTGCGCGACTGGTAAGGATGGTTTGAAAAGATCTTTAAAAGCAAGTGAAATATTAGATCAAATCTTATTTATTGAAAATGAAATGAATAGAAAAGTAACTAATATTGTTTTTATGGGAATGGGAGAGCCATTATTGAATATTGATGAATTGCTTTTGTCAATAAGATCTATAAATGAGGATTTTCAAATTAGTCAGAGAAAGATAACTGTAAGCACAGTAGCTGTTCCAAAAATGATCAATAAATTATCAGAAAAGTCTTTCCAAATTTTAGGCAATTGTCAATTTACTTTAGCTATAAGCCTACATGCTTCAAACCAAAAAACAAGAGAAGCTATAATACCAAGTGCAAAAAACTACGAGATCAAAAATATAATTGCAGACTCTAAGCAATTTGTAAGAGATACTGGCCGGAGGGTAAGTTTTGAATATTTAATGCTGAGTGGGGTTAATGATAAATCAGAACATGCTAGTGAATTGATTAATTTGCTAGGAGGTTTTCAGTGCCACGTAAATTTAATACAGTACAACCAAATTGATGATGTTGAATTTAAACGAGTCTCTTTAAAAGATCTGCAATCATTTCAATCAAGACTGTCTAATAATGGTATCGCAGTTAGCTTGCGAAAAAGTAGAGGTCTGGATAAAAATGCTGCATGTGGTCAGTTAAGACAAAATTCAAGAAATGAATAATATTATCTAAGGAAAAATTTTTAAAAGTATATTAAACAGGTTATTATTGACTTAATTAAATTTAAATCTTTTGGGTTTTATAAAGACAAAAATTTTACCTTTCGCTATCGTTGCACTTTTTGGTATTGCCTTCTTTGCGGTTAGTGCAAGAATTTGGTTACCAGGAGATATGATGTCGCCTGCTCCCATGAATTAATATTTTTGGTTTTTGAAAATGACAAAAAACAAGGATCCTAAAAAAGAAAGCTTAGCTGAAATTGCAGTTGATCCTGATGTTTTGGCTAGAGAATTGGCTTTAGAGATTGAAATTGACCCTTTGGAACAAATTGATGAAGATGTTTTTTCAAAAGGTTTAAACATAACTCAAGAATGTAACGAAGCTTTGAAAATGCTTGTTGGTAATAGAGAAGAAAGAATACAGGGCTTAAGAATATTTTGTGAATTTAGAGATAAAAGATCTTTACCACTTTTGTTACCATTACTTGACCAACCTTGTCCTGTAGAGAGAATGAGTGCCGTATATGCTTTAGGTCGTAATCCATGTCCTAGTGCAGTTAAGAAACTTGTCAGTCTTTTGGAGACTGACGATAACGCTTATGTAAGAAGAGCAACTGCATGGAGCTTGGCTAATTATGATGACCAAATTGTTTTAAAGCCATTAATAACTGCTTTAAAGAATGATGTAGCTGCAGTGAGGTTATGGTCATCTAGTTCTTTAGCTGAAATTGGAAATGTTTCTTTGGAAAATGCTCAATTAGCAGCAGAACAACTTTTGATTAGTTTAAAGATTGATAATGAATCAGGTGTAAGGAGTAATTGCATCTGGTCATTGTGTAGGTTGTACGAAAAATTAAATAATACATTTCAAGAAGGTTTCGTTGATGAATGTACTAAAATAGCCCTTTTTGATAAAGAGCCATCTGTTATGGAAGAAGCAAAAACCGCCTTGGATTCAATGGGTATGCAAGGTTTTTATAATTAAATATCTAATTTTTTTTACCAGAACTTTATCAAAAAATTTATTTATCAGATATTCAATATAAAAATTAAAATTATTTAACTTGTACCAACTGAAACAAAATATTTTCGTTATTGTGTATAAAGTTAAAGTACAAAGTACTTGAATTTAATGCCTCAAAAAACATTGAGATTCAAAATTCATCAAGACGGAAGAGTTGAAGAGACTGTTGAAGGATTTACAGGTGTTTCATGCAATGAAGCTACAAGAAATCTCGAAAACGCTCTTGGTAAAGTAACAGTTAAAAATAAAACATCTGATGCTTTCATCTCTAATCAAAATGAAAAATTAAAACAATCCAACCACGAATCTAATGTCACACTTTAGTACGATTAAAACCCAGCTCAAAGATTCAGAGCCATTAATTAAAGCCTTAAAAAATCTTGGTTACATTATCAACCAGGAAGAAAAGTTTGTTAAAGGCTACAGAGGTAAATTTACAGCTGTTGATATCAGCTTGAATCTCCCAGGCGATACTAAAGTTGGATTTAAATGGGATAATAATTCAAATTCATACGAGCTAGTTACAGATCTCGATCTATGGAAATTTGAGATCCCTGTTGAGAGATTTATCTCTAAGGTTACTCAAATGTATGCCTACGAAACCATTATTTCCAAAACAAAAGAGGATGGTTATCAAATCGTAGAACAAAAAAACCAAAATGATGGTTCTATTGAATTGGTTTTAACCAAGTGGGATAACTAATTTCATATTATGGATTTAACCGATCCATTTGATAATGTTCAAAAAAATATAGAAATTTCAGGATTTGAGCCTACTTTAGGTGGTCAATTAGCTGAAAAAGCTGTTTGGGTTGATGAATCTAAGTGCATTGGTTGTCAATACTGTGTACACGTTGCCTCAAACACTTTCTTAGTTGATGAATTTCACGGTAGGAGTCGAGCAATCAGACAAGATGGAGATAGTGTTGATGTTATACAAGAGGCAATAGATACTTGCCCTGTTGATTGTATTCACTGGGTTAAGTTTGAAGCATTAGATGATCTAGAGAATAGCCTCGATAGGGACATGTTTCAATCATTTGGAAAACCACCAAGAATGAATAAGCATTAATTTTAAGAAGATGCAATATCGGAGATTTGGTCGAACCAATCTGATGATCCCTATTTTATCTTTGGGTGGTATGAGATTTCAAAAAAGTTGGGAACAATTAGATTTTTCTGAGATTTCATATGAAGAACAAAATAAAGTAGAAAATATTTTGAATCTGGCAAACAAATATGGCTTAACTCATGTCGAAACTGCTAAGTACTATGGCACTTCTGAGGTGCAATTAGGAATAGGTTTTGAAAATATCAAAAAAATCCCAAACATTATTCAAACGAAGATTCCTCCAAATAGTGATCCAAAAATTTTTGAGAGAGATGTAATGACAAGTTTAGAAAAGTTGAAGGTTAAAAGAATTGATTTGCTAGCAATACATGGCATTAATACTGATGAACATTTACATCAAGCTGTTAAAGATGACGGTTGTATTAACGTTTTAAGGAATTTGCAAAAAGAAAATTTAATTGGATCTATTGGATTTTCTACCCATGGAAAATCTTCACTTATTGAGAAGGCTATATCAACAAACTTATTTGATTATGTAAATTTGCACTGGTATTTTATTAATCAAGAAAATACAAAAGTTATAAATTTAGCAAATAAATATGATCTCGGGGTTTTTATAATAAGTCCCACTGATAAAGGGGGACATCTTCATAATCCATCAACAAAAATGTTGGAACTTTGCAGACCACTTCATCCTATAGTTTTTAACGATCTTTTTTGCTTAAGAAATAAAAACGTCCATACTCTTAGTGTGGGTGTTGCTAAAGAAACAGATTTTGATCTGCATTTAGAAGCTGTTTCGTTGTTATCAGAATCTGAAAAGTATGTTCCAAAGATAATAAACAGAGTAAGGCAGGAATCAATTAATGCTTTAGGTTTAGAATGGTATCTAAATTGGAATAGAAATTTACCGAATTGGGAATATACTCCAGGAAATATTAATATTCCTGTTTTGCTTTGGATTTCAAATTTAATAGATTGTTTGGATATGGAAGGATTTGCCAGAGCTAGATATCAATTGCTTGGGAATGGAAGTCATTGGTTCCCTGGATGTAACGCTAATTTATTAGATGTGAATGTTTCTGAAAGCCAATTATTGGATGTTTTAGAGGGTCATATAAATCCAAAAAAAGTTATAAATAAATTAAGAACTTTAAAAGAGAAGTTTGGAGATAAGGTTGCTAAAAGATTATCAAAAGAATAATTTATAGTGGATTTTTCTCAGGTTTGCCAACTTTTCTTGGGTAAATTTCAGGGCAGAAATTTTTTGGTTGAATAAGAATAATATTTCGGGTGCCTTTATTTCTTGGTAATTGTATCTCTTTTTTATCTTTAACTTTCCCTTCTAATATTTCTAAAGTTTTATCTAGATTTTTGCTTTCTTCATTCGTCCATTTGCCACAATATAAAACTCCAAACCCTTCTTTTTTTAACATGGGTAGAATATATTCTGAAACTGTTGATGGATTACTAACTGCTCTAGTTGTTGCAATATTAAAATTATTTCTCATTGACGATTGGTGGGCTAAGTTCTCAACACGATCATTGATTACATGAATATTGTTTTTGAAATTGATCTGTTCAACTAAAATTTTTATTGCATCTGTTTTCTTTTTCAAAGAATCAATTAGGTATATCTCAGAATTAGGATGAGTTACTGCATAAGCTAAACCTGGAAAGCCACAGCCTGATCCAATATCTAAAAATTTTTTATTATCAAAATTAATATTCGTGAAAGCTTTGAATGGCCAAATGCTGTCAAAAACTTGAGATACCCAATAATCGTCCCCATCAGTTAATCTTGTAAGATTGGTCTTATTATTTAATTCTTTAATTTTAATTTGTAACTCTTGAAATAAATTAATTTCTTCTTCAGTTATTAAGGAAAGAATTTCTTCTGGAATTTTTTGTTTTTTCATTTAGTTATAAATATGAATTTTAAGCATCCATTAAATACATTCTATTTAGTAAAAATTTATTAGAATTACAATATTAATAAAAGATTATTTTGAAAGGGGCAACTTCCTATTACAAAATTTTAGGTGTAAATGAAAATGCATCCAATCATGAATTAAGAAAGGCATTTTGTAAACTTTCTATTGAGTTGCATCCAGATACAACTTCATTAGAAATAGACGTTGCTAAAAGTAAATTTCAAGAAGTTCTTGAAGCTTATGAACATTTAAATAATAGTAATTTAAGGAAAATATATGATGACAAACTAAAAGAAAACTCTAGAAGTAAAAATAATACTAACGTTTTAAATAATTTAGTAATCGATTCTAATAATCAAAATTTAATAGGAAATAGAAGGCCTTTTTCGAATGGAGAATTGTTTTCGTTGTTTCTTTTAATTATCATAATTTCTATAAGTTTAATTTGTTCAATTTTTATTGCTTCTTTTACTGGAAAAGAATTAGAGACAATACCGCTTTGGCTAATTAAATAATTTTTTAAAAAAGTCTGTGAATCCCTCTAAAAAACCTATCAATCAATATTCACTGCAATCATTGGAATTGTGGCTAACTGATTTAGGTGCTGTGAAGGATATTAATAATCCATCTAAATGGTATCTTTTACTTTCAAATTGGAATGCAACTATTATTTTTGAACAAGAAGATTTAAGTGTTATCTGGGAAAGTGAAGGACAAGAAACTAAAAGACTATTTTCCTATTGCATTAATAGAGAAGATGTGGAAAATGCAATACTGCAGGGACCTTAAATTTCTATCTAAAGATTTTCTAAGATTTGCCTTATTATCCAGTAACTTTTTTCTAATTGATCATCGGTTATACAGAGAGGTGGCAAGAGATAAATAACATTCCCGAGGGGTCTAATAAATAAACCTTGCTCCATTGCAAGACTCTTTATTTCTTTCCCAATATTATTGAAATAACCTTTTTTGTTCCCAATATCTAAATCGAAGGCAGCAATTGTGCCCGATACCCTTATTTTTTTTATATAGGGTAAGTTTTGAAATTTAATTAAGTGAGATAAATGTTTTTCTTCAAATGAAAGGTATTTGTTTGGTTCTTTTTCTAATAAATCAAGGCTAGCATTTGCAGCAGCACAACCTAAAGGATTAGCAGTAAAACTATGTCCATGCCAAAAAGTTTTTCTTGGGGAATCATCAATAAAGGATTGAAAAATTTTTTCTTTACATAAAGTTATTCCCATCGGTAAAAATCCACCAGTTAAGCCTTTTGAAATACTTATTAAATCGGGAACGATTTTTGCCTTTTGAAATGCAAAAAGACTTCCACATCTCCCAAACCCAGTCAAAACTTCATCAGCAATTAACAAAGAATTATTGTTGTTTATAATTTCTGAAACTTTTTTTATAAACTGAGGCCTAACCATATTCATTCCTCCTGCTCCTTGAACAAGTGGCTCGAGGATTACTGCAACTGTGGGAGTTTTAAGTAGAGTTTCTAATTTTTGGATCGCCTCATTTTCTTTATTTTCTACTTCTTCATCGTTCATCCAAGTTGAAGGCCAGGGGACTCTCCTTACTGGGAACATAAGATTATCGAAATTCTCATTAAAAATATTTCTTTCACCTAAAGCCATTGCTCCAAATGTATCGCCATGATAGGCGCCATCAAAAGCTACTATTTGAGTTCTTGTCTCTCCTCTATTTTGCCATGATTGGAAGGCAATTTTTAAAGCGACTTCCACTGCAGTAGAACCGTTATCAGAAAAGAATAATCTTTCTAGTTTTGTTAATTCACTAAGTCTTTCCGCCAATTTTTTTGCCTGTGGATGTAAAAAATCAGCAAATATAACTTGCTCAAGTTTTTTTGATTGATTGAAAATGGCATCCGCAATGTATTGATTACTATGTCCATGAAGAGTTACCCACCAACTACTGATTGCATCTATTAGCTCTTTTTTAGGATTTTTAGTAAATAGGAGGGCATCTTGACCATGAGTTACTTCTATTTGCGGTTTGCTGTTATTAATTTGTGTAAAAGGTGGCCAAATATTTGGGTGCCAATCTTGATTTGGAGTTTTTGAATCCAAAGATTTCATTTAACTTATTTTTGAGTTTAAAAGTGAGATCAACTTATTCTTGATGTCTAGTTCTTTCCATAGTATATCTAAATTGTTTGAGTCCATTTTTTCGATGTAAGGAAATTCAGCAATTAACGGAATACCACTAAAATCAACTAGAGTTCTTGGATTATCTAGGTGTTTTTCACCATTGACTACTAAACCTAAAATCTCAATATTTCTTCGTTTTAAGGCCTCAATACTAAGCAGGGTATGGTTAAGAGTGCCAAGTGAGCTCTTACATACAAGTATTACCGGAAGATTCCATTGTTTTATTTGATCTATTTGCAAAAAATTGCGTGTTATTGGAACCATTAATCCACCTGCAGTTTCTACAATTAATGAGCCTTGCACTTTTGGTAATCTCAACTTTTCAAAGTTAATAGTTTTTTGATCTATTTCAGCAGCCCAATGAGGAGATAGCGGTTTAGTAAAGACATAAGCTTCTTTGATGATTTTCTCTTTACTTAATGGTGCAAGTTTTTCAACAGTTTGACTATCAGTTTGCGATTCAATACCGCTTTGAATAGGCTTCCAATAAAAGGAATTTAATCCTTTAACGAAAAAAGAGCTTATTAAAGTTTTTCCAATATCAGTATCTGTTCCACAAATTACAAATTTGAAAATAGTATCCTGACTACTCATAATTTCTTTATGATTTGAATCTCAATTTGCCATGAAAGGTTAACTGTATTATTGTAATTCTTTGGCCAAAACTTTTGAATTTTTTTTAACTCCTTCACTGTTTTGTGTTTACAATTTGTTGATTGCGCCCCTACATTTTTAATGCTTCTAAAAAGCTTATATACATCTTCAAAATTTTCAAGATAATTAAACTTTTCTGAATAATGAATTTCAGGTGATTTGAAATCTTTTAATAATTCTTTAGAACAAAGGAAATTAAGACCACTATATTCAATATCAATTTTTCTACAAGTATCTTTCCATTCAGGAAAACAATTTTTTGTTGGATAAGAAATGATTAAAAAACCTCCAGATTTTAATTTACTAAACCAATTTTTTATTATCTTTTCTGGCTTGTTTAACCAATGGATACAAAAGTTAGATGTTAATAGAGAACAGTTATTGATTTCAGGAGGTAAATCATTATTCAAATCCCATAAAATTTTTTTACTAGATAATTTATTCTCAAGAAGCATTTTTTTGCTGAAATCAATTCTGGCTACTTTTTGGGAAGAAAAATTTTTTTCTATTTCATCAGCTAATATTCCTGGTCCTGATCCTAGATCTATCCATTCACCTTTTTTTGGGGGATTTAATTCTTTGATAAATTGAACAATCTTTTTGGCAAAAAATTTCTGAATATTTGAATGCTCTAAATACCGATATGCAGCATCATTGAAATTATTTTTTATTTTCTCATTCCACTTTTTACTATCCATTTTCATCATTAAGTGTATTAAGTAAGATCTCGTATAAATTTAGATTATTCAAGCAATGACCTTGCTGAGCTAATTTAATTAAAATTGGATTCCTATCAAGAATTTTATTTAAGGAATCTAAGAAGTTATTATTTGATTCGTTGTCTAGAATTAAATCATTTTCTGATTTTATAAAAATAATTCTGCAATCTTTTCTTAAAAAAAATGGAATATCTCTATTGATGTAAAGTTGTTTTAAATCACCTAAAAGAAGAGTTTTATTTAAACTCTCTAAACTTTTATAAAAGATATTTTTAAAACTATTATTTATATCATTTGGCATAAATGATCTATGTATAAATTCTTTCAACATATCCTTAGTTTCATCTTTTATGATTTTTGTTTCCATTCTTTTAAGAGACTTCAAAATAAAGTTTCTCTTATTACTTAAAGGAAGAAAATTATTAAAAGAATTTATAAGAACAATATGAGTTGCTTCTTTTAAGATTTTTTTTTGCATTAAATGAAAACCAAATGAATGGCATAAAGTCATTCTGATTTGTTTTTTAGATTCGCTTTTAATCCATTTTGCTTGATAATTATTTGTTGAAAAATAGCCCCTTTCATTATCTTGCCAATGCCAATTATTGTTTAAAAAATCAGCTTTATAATCATCCCAGAAATATTTATTTAGTCCCCACCCATGTTGAGTAATAATTTGTTTCATTTAAACTCTTTTAATACTGCAATGAAATTTTTTAGCAGATTCAAATCTAAGTTTCTTCGTATTGTTATTCTGATTCTTGATTGCCCAACTGGAACAGTAGGTGGTCTTATCGCAATTGCTAAAAACCCATTTTCCTCAAGATGTTTTTGTAGATAAATTGCCTTCTCTTCTTGGCCAACAATAATTGATAAAATGTGAGAATCTCCTTGAATTGGAAAACTAAAATTTTTAGTAATTTCATCTTTCCATATCTTCGCAGAAGATAACAACTCATTACCCCATTCTTTATTTTCTAAAATTTTTTTTAAACCTTCTAGTGCTCCAGCAGCTAAAGATGGTGCAAGAGCGGTTGTGTACCTAAATGCACCACTTGTTTGGATAAGATACTCACCAATTTCTGAATTGGAGGCTATGAAAGCTCCACCGCTTCCAAATGCTTTTCCAAAAGTTCCAGTAACTATAGTTATATCTGAACGGAAATTAAAACTTAAACCCCTGCCTTCAGGGCCCAAGATCCCAATTGCATGGGCTTCGTCAACTAATAATTGAACACTATTTTTGTTGCAAATTGCCGTTATTTCTCTGAGCGGAGCAATTGATCCCTCCATGCTATAAAGAGATTCTACAACAACTAAAATGGAATTTTTTGTGGGGTTAGACTTAATAATTTTATCTTCTAAATCTTTTAAATTATTGTGTGAGAAACGAACTAGTTTAGCTTGAGCAGCTTTAACTCCAACCAATAAAGAGTTATGGATTAATTTATCTGCTATTACGATACTATTTCTGTTTGCTAAAGTCTGGATAGCGGCTATATTTGCTTGAAATCCACTTGGAAATAGTAATACTTTATCTTGATCAAGCCACTTGGCAAGTTCTGTTTCTAATAAATTATGTATTGGTCTTGAACCTGTAATAAACCTAGAGCTTCCTGAACCAATACCTTCTAACATGCTTATTTCATAAGCAGCTTTTATTAAATCCTTGTCCCTACTTAATCCAAAATAATCATTACTGCATAAGTCTATAAGTTTTTTATTTTGCGAATTTAAACTTAGAAGTTCGAATGATTTTTTACCTAAAGAAAATGTTTTTAATTTACGGATTCTATTTTTTGGAATTTTTATTTTTTTCATTTTGGCAAAATAGAATATAGTGGATTTAATTAAAAAGATTTAGATTTACTATTAAAGTTTGCAAGGTATTTTTTGTTTATTAATATCTATATAGATCATATATTAAGAAGTTAACTCATCCTCTCTTCAATCACAATTATTGCTTAATTTAGAGGAATATTTTCCCTTTCCACTAGATGATTTCCAATTAGAAGCAATTCGAGCTATTAATAGCGGAAATTCTGTTGTTTTAACGGCACCAACAGGTTCTGGTAAAACATTGATAGGTGAATTTGCTATATATAGAGGCTTATCTCATGACAGTAGAGTTTTTTATACAACACCTTTAAAAGCACTATCAAACCAAAAGTTTAGAGATTTTTCTAATCAGTATGGTGATAATAAAGTTGGTCTTTTAACTGGAGATATAAGTATAAATAGAGAAGCACCAATCTTAGTTATGACGACTGAGATTTTTAGGAACATGCTTTATGGCGAATTTGATGAATTTGATGATCCTTTAGAGAATTTAGAATCTGTGATTCTTGATGAATGCCATTATATGAATGACCCCCAAAGAGGCACAGTTTGGGAAGAAACTATAATCCATTGCCCTACTAGAACTCAAATAATAGCTTTATCAGCAACAATAGCCAATGCAGATCAACTACAAAATTGGATAGAAAAAGTTCATGGGCCCACAATATTAATTAATAGCGATAAGAGACCAGTCCCACTTGATTTTATTTTTTGTAGTGTTAAAGGGCTCCATCCACTTTTAAATAATAAGGGTAATGGAATTCATCCAAACTGTAAGATTTGGAGAGCTCCTAAAGGTCAGAAAATGAGAGGGAAAGTGGGTAGGATAATGCAACCAAAGTCTCCCTCAATTGGCTTTGTGATCTCTAAACTAGCTGAACGAAATATGTTGCCAGCTATTTATTTTATCTTTAGTAGAAGAGGATGTGACAAGGCTATTGAGAATATAAAAGACTTAACTTTAGTAAGTTATTCAGAAGCGAATATGATATCCCAAAAATTAGATGTTTATCTTAAAAATAATCAAGAGGCAATTAAAGATAAATCTCAATGCGAGGCATTAAAACGAGGTATTGCATCTCACCATGCTGGATTATTGCCTGCATGGAAAGAATTGGTTGAGGAATTATTTCAGCAAGGTTTGATAAAAGTTGTTTTTGCAACTGAAACTCTTGCTGCAGGAATTAATATGCCCGCAAGAACCACTGTTATTTCTTCTTTATCAAAAAGGACAGAAGATGGGCACAGATTATTATTTAGCAGTGAATTTTTGCAAATGTCCGGAAGAGCTGGAAGAAGAGGAAAAGATACCCAAGGATATGTTGTTACATTACAAACAAGATTTGAAGGTGCCAAAGAAGCAAGTGCACTGGCTATTAGCAAACCAAATTCTTTAGAGAGTCAATTCACTCCTAGTTATGGAATGGTACTTAATCTTTTACAAAGTTATACTTTAGAAAAGTCTAAAGAATTAATTAAAAGAAGTTTTGGTAGTTTTTTATATTTAGGTGAATCTTCAGGTGAGAATATAATTCTTGAAAATTTAGATAAGGATTTAAATGAATTAAAAAAAATCACATCTAACGTTTCATGGAAAGATTTTGATGCCTACGAAAAGTTAAAAAATCGTCTTAAAGAAGAGAGAAGACTCTTGAAAATTTTAGAAAAACAAGCAGCAGAAAAATTATCAGAAGAGATCACTAATGCACTCCCATATATTAAAGATGGAAGCTTAATTTCAATTAAAGCTCCTCAAATTAAAAGAAAAATTGTTCCAGGATTAATTTGTAAGAAAATATATGAATCCCAAAAAATAAAGAGTTTATTGTGTTTGACAGTTGATAATTTATTTATTCTTATAAAACCCTCATACATTGTAAGTATTTTTAATGATTTGGATGCAATTGATGTCTTAGGACTTGAAGTACCAAAGATGTATTTTTCTGGAGAGGTATTTAGGGGAGATCATATGTCGCAGTGTTATGCGGATCGAATTTTAGAAGTTTCTAAAAAAAATGATTTACAAACTCCACAATATGATCTGACAACGGAAGTTTTGGCACAACAGCAACAAATTAATAATTTAGAAGAAACAGTCAATGATCATCCCGCACATAGATTTGGAGACTCTAGGAAATTAAAGAAATATAGAAAAAGAATTGTTGATGTTGAACAAGAAATATATATGAGAAAAAAACTTCTAGAGGATAAAGAAAATCATAACTGGAGAACTTTTACCGATTTGATTAAAATTTTGAATCATTTCGGTTGTTTAAATGATTTGGAATTGACTGAAGTTGGACAAACAGTTGGTGCAATAAGAAGTGAAAATGAATTATGGATTGGTCTGGTTTTAGTTAGTGGTTATTTAGACGATTTAGATCCTCCTGAGTTAGCTGCAATTATTCAAGCTGTATGTGTTGATATAAGGAGACCTAATCTTTGGTGTAATTTCAAGCCTTCTTTAAAGGTAATAGATGTTTTTAATGAATTAGATGGTTTAAGAAAATTAGTCGCTTCTCAACAAAATAAGTTTCATATTGAAATCCCTATTTATTTAGAAACAGAGTTAACTGGAATTATTTCTGAATGGGCAAGAGGAAAAAAATGGAAAGATTTGGTTTTTAATACTTCATTAGACGAAGGTGATGTAGTGAGAATTATTAGAAGATCAATTGATGTCCTTTCTCAAGTTCAATACTGTATTGGTGTTAGCAATAAATTAAAAAGCAAAGCAAAGCTAGCATTAAAAGCTATTAATCGTTTTCCTGTTTCTGAATCTAATGATCTTATAAAAGTCTCTGAAGATATTAATCCTGCAACAAAAAGAATTGACAATAATTCTTAAATTTTTTTAATCAAATCATTGAATTGATATTCATTGCTTCATCAAATTCATCTTCGTTTAAATAACCTAGTTTAAGAGTTGCCTCTTTTAAATTTAATGATTCTTTGAATGCAAGGTTTGCAATTTCAGCTGCTTTTTCATAACCAACTTTTGGCACTATGGCTGTAACCAACATTAGTGAATTTTCTAAATTTAACTTCATTTTCTTTTGATTAGGTTCCATCCCATCAACTAATTTTATTCTGAAGTTTTCTATTACATTTTTTAGTAATTTTAAACTTGTGAGAATATTAAACCCAATAAGAGGCTTATATTCATTCATCTGTAAAGTGCCGCTAGAATTTGCCATTGAAACTGCATATTCAAGGCCCATTATCTGAGTGCAAACCATTGATAAGGCTTCGCATTGAGTTGGATTCACTTTACCCGGCATGATAGAACTTCCAGGTTCATTTTGAGGAATAATTAGTTCATATATTCCTGATCTTGGACCAGAAGAAAGAATTTTTATATCATTTGAAATTTTAAATAATGCACCTGCTAATATTTTTATCTGACTCATTACTTGAGCTAGACGATCATGAGAGGCCATGATAGAAAAATTATTTTTTGATTTATAGAACATTAGATTAGTATCATCGGAAATTGATTTTATAGACTCTTCACAAAATCCTTTTGGACAATTAATCCCTGTTCCAACTGCAGTTCCTCCCAGAGGTAAGAAATACAATTCATTCAGACTAATAATAATTGCATTCTCAGCATCTTTAAGTTGCTCTGACCATCCAGATATTTCTTGCCCAAAACTAAGGGGAACTGCATCTTGAAAATGGGTTCTTCCTATCTTTATAAGGTCTTTCCATTCTTCACTTTTTTTATCAAGGATCTTAGTAAGTTCTCTTATCGTTGGAACTAAATTTTTGATTATTTCATTAACAACAGATATTTGAATAGCAGCAGGAAAAGTGTCATTAGTTGACTGAGATTTATTTACATCATCATTCGGATGAACTGGTTGATGACTACCAAGCTCTGAATTAGTTTTTAAAGCTGCAATATTTGAAATTACCTCATTAACATTCATATTTGTTTGCGTGCCACTACCTGTTTGCCAAACCTTTAGGGGAAACTGTGAATCGTGAAGCCCATCAAGTATTTCCGTACATGCCTCTACAATCAAATCTTTTTTCCTTTTATCTATTAAACCTAAATTGAAATTCGCAATTGAAGCAGCTTTTTTTATGAGGGTGAGTGAATAAATTAACTCAATTGGAATTAATTCTTCTCCAATAGAAAAATTTATTATCGATCTTTGTGTTTGGGCGCCCCACAAAGCTTCCATGGGAACCTCTATTGTTCCCATACTATCTTTTTCAATCCTAAAGTTTTTTGTCATTATTCCTCTGAAAACACTGGTTTAACTTAGATAAGGTTTTCAGTAATCCTAGATACTTAACTTCTCCCATATTACACTTAAATTATTGAGATGAATTGAAGGATTAAAACATTCTTCTAATTCACTTTGATCAATAAGGTCCATTATTTCATTATCTCTCTCTATATTTTGTTTGAAATTCCCATTCTGAGTATTCCAGGCCTGATGAGCATTTTTTTGAACTAATCTATAAGCTTTTTCTCTAGAAAAGCCCTTCTCTACAAGCAAAAGTAAAACTTTCTGACTAAAGATTACACCACCATATATATTTAAATTTTTGAGCATATTTTTTGGATAAACCTCCAAATTACTTACTATATTTGTCATTTCCCTGAGCATAAAATGCAAACAGATTGATACGTCAGGTAACATGATACGTTCGTTTGAACTATGGCTTATATCTCTTTCGTGCCAAAGTGGAACATTTTCAAGTGCTGTTAAGACGTAACTCCTCAGAATTCTTGCTAAACCACTTACTCTTTCACTTCGAATAGGATTTCTTTTATGAGGCATGGCAGAACTTCCTTTTTGCCCTTTTGTAAAGCCCTCCTCAACTTCTAAAACATCAGTTCTTTGTAAATTTCTTATTTCAGTTGCGAATCTATCTAAAGAAGCGCCAACTAGTGCAATAGTTTGCACATATTCTGCATGTCTGTCTCTCGATATAACCTGCGTACTTGCTGTATCAGGTTTTAAGCCGAGTAAATCACAAGTTATTTGTTCTACTTTAGGATTCGTATTAGCGTAAGTTCCCATTGCACCACTTATTTGTCCAATTGCTACAGAATCTTTCAGAGTTAACAATCTTTTTTTGTTCCTTATTATTTCTGCTAACCATCCAGCAAGTTTAAAACCGAAGGAAATTGGCTCCCCATGTATTGCATGAGATCTGCCAATCATTAATGTATTTTTATGCTTCCTTGCTAATAATCTGACCTCATTTTCTAGGTTCTTAATTTCTTCTAATAACAATTCGCAAGAATCTACTAACTGAAGAGATAAGCCAGTATCAAGTACATCACTACTGGTCATACCAACATGTATGTATCTTCCTGAATCCCCTACAAATTCATTAACGCTTGTAAGAAATGCTATGACATCATGTTTAACTTCTTTCTCAATTTCTGTAATTCTAGATTCATCAAACTTTGCATTTGAACGTATCTCTTTCATGGCATTCTCAGGGATTTTCCCGAGGGAAAAATTTGCTTCACATGCAGCTATTTCAACCTTAAGCCAACTCTGGAATTTTGCGCTTTCAGTCCAGATTTTCCCCATTTCGGGTAATGTGTAACGCTCGATCACAATTTTTATTTATTATCAATTTAAACTTTATAACAAAATCGAATTATTGCCCTATACCTTTAAAGATGTACTTGCCATTGAACATATTTGACTGATTATTATTTTTCTATGTAACATTTTTCTGGCTAATAAAGAAAGCTTAAATATAAAAATGTTTGCATATATTCCTTCTATAATCATGGGTAATTTTTTAGTTATTATTTAAAATTGAAAGGTATTAAAGAATTTGGATCTTAATCTTATAGAAGTTCATTATTCAGTCTTTTTTTATTGATTAATATATGATTAAAAAAAGTAGATTAGATCTTTATCTTCTAAATAAAGGTTTATGTGAAACTCGTCAAAAAGCCCAAAGTTTAATTCTTGCGGGCAAGGTTAGAGATATCAATGGGAAAGTATTGGATAAACCTGGACAACAAGTATTAATTGGATCTGAGTTTTTTATTGATTCCGCACCTATGTTTGTATCAAGGGGCGGCGAAAAATTATTGGAGGCATTTAAAAAACTTGAAATTAAAGTAAAAGACAAAATATGTATTGACGCAGGAATCTCTACTGGGGGATTTACTGATTGCTTATTGCAACAAGGCGCAAAGTTAGTTTATGGGATAGATGTTGGTTATGGACAAACTGCATGGAAGATTAGAAATAACCCAAAAGTTATACTTTTTGAACGAACTAATATTCGATATTTAAAACCTAATGATCTTTTATCTAGAAGTAATGAATTACCAAACTTTGTTGTTGCTGATTTGTCTTTTATTTCATTAAAGTTAGTTTTTAAATCTATTGGTAATTTATTAGAAGGTGATTGTATTGAAGGAATATTTTTAATTAAACCTCAATTTGAGGTAGGTAAAGATAAAGTCAGTAAAGGAGGTGTTGTTCGCAATCCTAAATTCCATACTGAGGCTATAGAGTCTGTTATCTATGCTGCTAAGAATTTCCAATGGAATATAAAGAATTTGATAGCTTCTCCTCTGGTAGGTCCTGCTGGGAATCACGAATATCTAGCTTGGATGACCTTAGGAAATCAATCAAATAAAAGTATTAATAGTGAATATATACAAAAATTAGTAAAAGAAACTCTTTGAATTAAAGAGCTTCTTCGTCTTTGTCGCCAGTTCTAATTCTTACAACTGAATCAATTGATGTGATGAATATTTTTCCGTCACCTATCTCTCCAGTTTTTGCTGCTTCAGCAATCGCATCAATAACTGAATTAACCTTTTCATCTTCTACGACAACTTCTACTTTGAGTTTTTGAAGAAATTCAACAGTAAATTCAGAACCTCTATATCTTTCGACTTGCCCTTTTTGCCTTCCAAAACCTCTGACTTCACTAACGGTCATTCCAACAATTCCAGAGTTTACTAATGCAATTTTTACATCCTCCAGCTTAAATGGACGTATGATTGCTTCAATTTTCTTCATGATTAGAGATTGAATGATCTTATTTTAATTGTTTTTTGGGAAAACATCCAACATTGAAATATCAGAAAAACATTTAATATTTAGGCCTGCATTCGTAGCGTCTTCAATTAATAATTGGGAATTTTCTTCAGAAATTATCACTGTACTATTTGACAATGCTTCCCACTGATCATTCTCAAAGTGTGTTTGAAGCCATAACATTCCAATTGCGCTTTTTGGTTGAAGGGATTTATTTAAGTTATTATCGATAGTTATCAAACAAATGTCCATTAATTTTTCATTGAACTAAACACATATAACCTTCTTAACCAACATTATGAATGTTACAGATGATACAAAAATAAGATTTAACAGCCTTTGACTTATTCAATTGTAATAATTATCCTTGTTGAGATTTTTGCAGATTTTGATCTTTTTATATAGGTTAAGTAAATAAGTTCTACTAAAAATGAGTACAGCTAAATTAGAAGATTCGACTCAAAGACCGCTATATGGTGAAAGAATTATTGAAGAATCAAAAATAATTTGTTTCGATAATCCAAATAAGAAAAGAATTTATGAAATTTCTATTCAGTTACCTGAATTTACATGTAAGTGCCCCTTTTCTGGTTATCCAGATTTTGCAAAGCTAAATATTATTTATCAACCTAATTTGAAAGTCTATGAGTTGAAGTCTTTAAAGCTTTATATTAATAATTTTAGGGATATAAAAATATCACATGAGGAAGTTGTCAATAGAATTATGGATGATTTAGTTAATGAAGGTTCACCTCACTGGATACATTTAAATGCTGCATTTAACCCAAGAGGGAATGTTTCTATGCAGTTAAATATTTTTAGTGGGCAGAAAAGAAATTAAAAATTTTTTATTTCCTCTGATAATTTAAAAAATTCTTTTTTAAAACCAACTAGATTTTTATTACTGAGACCTCCAATAGATAACTTTTGTGATTCTTTATTTACCAGAATCCATAATTGGTTAGTTGGTATAAGACTTATTATTGTTCCAAAAATTATTAAGATAAAAGAAAAGTAAATAAATGGTATAGACGGATCATTTTTAATTATTAATCCACTGCTGGGGATTATTTTTTTCAGAGATACTTTTGAAGAGTTAACTTCTAAAGTATCGTCATTGATATAAAGATTATTCCCAGAAAAATTTTCTATATTCGAAATTTTAAGTGGACCATTTTCATTATCTATTGTTAAAAGGAAATTTTTTTTAGTCTCCGATCCTAATTCAACTAAAACTCCCCAAACTTGATTACCGATTTCTGGAATCTCCTTTAATTGTAATTGATAAAGGATATTATCTATTTCTAAAACAACATTTGATATTGCCCAATCTGCTTGATAAATAGTTAATCCTTTAAACCTGATTGGGTGATTAACTTTGGTTGTTTTTATTTCATTTAAATTTAGATCTTCAGAAGAAAAATTTAATTTTGAAATAAACTGTTTGGGCACACCATCACTTTCACGTTCTATAGAAAAATCGACTAATTTTACATTGGCTTTTGAGTTTGTGCTTTCATTAACAAGATCTAAAGTTTCTCCAGGCAGTAAATATTGTTCTTTTGATTGACTTGTAAAACTTCCATATGCTGAACCTATGAGTAAGACTATTAATCCGATATGTACAACTAAAGGACCGATTTTTCCAATTAACCCCTTTCTTGCAGAAATATGACTATTAAATTTGTATGTTTTCCATCCTTTTTTTTTAAGTAATAAATCTACTTTAGATATATGTTCTCCATCTTGATTGATTGGATGACTTGTAGTTAGTTGCAGTTTGCTAAATTTTTTTTCGCTCTTGTATTCAATCCATTTTAATGAAGCTTTTAATGAAGGAATTTGCCTCCTGAAACTACAAGCTGCCAGAGAAATGCAAAGAAGAATTAATGTAAATAAAAACCAAAAGCTTGTATATATATGATCCAATTGAAGTTTTAAGACTTTTTCTCCATCTAAAAATCCAAAAATGGGAGCACTATCGAAATTATCAATATAGAATTTATTTTTACTACCTTGAGGTATAAAAGTACCTATTCCACTGGCAATAGCAATGAAGATTATCAGCGATATAGCGAATCTTAAACTTGATATTTTTAAAATTAGATTCTTAAAAATAATCATTTAAATCCAATTTGAAAATAAATTTAATAACCCTAGGGAAACTAAAAATATCCCACTTAAAGTCGGAATTATTTGACTAAATTTTCTAAGAGCTAAAAATTGCTTTAAGTTTTCTGCAGTAGCTCCTGCAATGATTAATGGGGTTACTTGGCCTATTCCAAAGAAAAATAAAAAAATAATAGATATTATCGGGTTTTTAGCTTGCGATACCCAAGCCAAAAGAGTTGCTAAAACTGGAGTAATGCAAGGTGAAGAAGCTAGTCCAAAAGTAGTCCCTATGGCAAAAGGCGCTATAAATTTTGGTATTTTATCTTCAATTATTTTTATATCAGGTCCATTCGGAAACTGAAACTTTAGAATTCCTAATAAATTTAAACCCATTATTATTGCTATTAGGGCAACAAATGAAGTGTAATAAGATGGAATTTGCCCATATATTTTACCTAAGAATCCACTCGCAGCCCCCAGTGCAACAAGCGAAAAAACTACACCTCCTGAAAAACTAATAAGTTTAAATTTATTTTTCTCTGTTCCGCCTATATAAGCAATAGTCACTGGCAGTAAAGATAATGAACATGGCCCAAGACTTGTTAAAAGTCCTGCGCTGAAAACCAAAAATATAGTAAATGGACCAGGACTATTAAGACCATTCTGCATAAGCAGATTACCCTTTTGAGATAATTCTGAAATAACTAAATTAAATGATTCGATAGCTTGAATTTAATCCTTTAAATTCTAACTAATTAAGAGTCTTTCGTGTACTAATCATACCAATGAATCCTGTTGACTCTAATGAACATCTAACTAACATCCCTGCAATAAAAAAAGACGCTATTAATGAATTGCCACCATAACTAATGAAAGGTAGTGGTAAGCCTGTAGTAGGCATTGAACCTGTTGCTACAGCAATATGCATTATTGATTGACCTGTCAACAACACACCACATCCGATAGCAACTAATTTTGTATAATTGTTCCTGCACTTAAGACTAATTCTTAGGCTTATATATGAGAATACTGCTAAGAATCCTAAGAATAAAGTACACCCCAATAAACCAAATTCTTCTGCAAAAATGGCAAAAATAAAATCTGTATACATGAACGGCAGATATTGTAATTTTTGTATCGACAGTCCAAAACCTTGGCCAAATAGACCTCCTGAACCTATAGCTAATAAACTTTGAACCAATTGAAATCCATTTTCTTGTTGATCTTTCCAAGGATTTATAAATGAAGTAACTCTCAGTTTTTGATATTCGTTATTAAGGATGCTGATACATCCAGTAATTAATCCTATTGAAGCAAATGAGCAAAGAGAGCTAAGTTTTACTCCTCCACATAAACCCATTACCCAAAGAAGAATTCCAGTTAATGATGCAGTACTTAAATTAGGCTGTTTAAGTATTAATAAAATTAATAAACCAAAGGTTATAATTGAAATTAATTTTTTATCATTCTTTACCAGATTCCAATGTGCGAAAAGATTAGAAGCTTCTAGAATTAGAAAAGGTTTAATTAATTCAGATGGCTGCAGTCGTAAATTGCCAAGCACTAGCCATCTTGAAGATCCATTAACTGTAATTCCAGTAAGATTGGTAAGGAAAATCAAAAAGAATAAAATATAAAAAATAATTCTTGAAAACTTTAAAAGATTTCTAATGTTTGTATTAAGTACGAAATAAAATAAACCAATTCCTGGAATTGTCCAAATGATTTGTTTTTTTAAGAAGTAAGCCCAATTTCCCATTTCCCTACTAGCCACCCACCAACTTGATGATCCGAGTATGCATATTCCTAATATTGACCAAATTCCAATGATGACAATGAGGATTTTTGCTTCATAAGGCCATATCTCCCAAGGTAAGGGAAATATAGACTCTGTTATATTGCTGAAATTTTTTTTGTAATTAGAACTAAAGGTTTTTTTTCTTTTAGAAATTCTTTTATATTTTATTTTTTCTTGACTTATCTCCAAATTTTTTAGATGTATATTTACTATTGAGACGTTTAATTGAGATTTTGCCAAGTCTTTTATTAACGTTTTAAAGTGTTAACGCAATTAAAAAGATGACTTTTTCATAAATTTTATTTTTGAAGAATAAAGTAAAAAATGGCCTACAGATTCTTCATAAATCTTAAGAATTAATTTTTTATAAAAAAAAACTAGCTAAAAGGCACCTCTCCGTGATAGATTCCGTGAGTTTATATACTTACTTAAAACCATTCAGAGGGGTTTTTAAACTATGTTCACATCAGTGGACTCAAATAGAAAAAAACTTGAGCATCCTTCTAATGAGAATGTTCAATTTCCGCAATCCCTGAATAATTCGATCATTAAAGAAAGTAAATCTGGCATTGCCAATCAAATAGATCATTTGCTTTCCCAAAATGATGAATACACAAAATTGCAATTAACAATTTTTGGAATTACTTTTATTGTTTCTATTTTATTAGCATCAATAACTGGAATTTTTCTAGGCTTTACCTTTGGTTTTAGTATTTTTATAGGTGCAATTGCCGGCATTTTTTACCTACGTTTGCTTGCAAAAAGTATAGGAAAACTTGGTAAAGAATTATCAGGTGTATCAAAATTGCAACTATTAGTTCCAGTTTGCCTCTTTATTTTTGCTAGCAAGCTAGGATCTTTGGATATTTTTCCTGCGATGATAGGTTTTTTCATTTATAAGCCTTCACTCATTCTTTATTTTTCACGTTATTAAGTAAATTTTTTTATTCAAAACAAATGTTTTTTAATTCCTTGCTAACAAATTTTGCAGCATTAGAAGTTGGTCAACATCTTTATTGGCAAATTGGAAATATCAGACTTCATGGGCAGGTATTTTTAACATCTTGGATTTTATTAGGAGCGTTATTAGTTTTTATTTCTTTAGGAACTAAAAAAATGGAAAATGATCCTAAAGGCCTTCAAAACCTCCTTGAGTTCCTCTGGGATTACATAAGAGATCTTGCTAGGACGCAAATAGGTGAAAAAGTTTATAGAGATTGGATGCCATTTATAGGGACTTTATTTTTATTCGTCTTTGTTAGTAATTGGGGAGGGGCTTTAATTCCTTGGAGATTGATTAAGTTACCAAGTGGAGAATTAGGAGCACCTACTGCAGATATCAATACAACTATAGCCTTGGCTTTATTGGTTTCACTTTCTTATTTCTATGCTGGTTTAAGCAATAAGGGTTGGAGATACTTCGAATACTATGTTCACCCAACTCCGATTATGCTTCCTTTCAAAATTCTAGAGGACTTTACGAAACCTTTATCACTCTCTTTCAGGCTATTTGGAAATATTTTGGCTGATGAACTTGTTGTTGGTGTTCTAGTATTTTTAGTTCCGCTAATTCTCCCAATACCTGTTATGTTCCTAGGATTATTTACTAGTGCAATTCAGGCATTGATTTTTGCAACTTTAGCGGCCTACTACATTGGAGAAGCTGTTGAAGAACATCATTAGCTGTTTTCTGATACATTCAGACTCTTTTACAAAGGGTCTATAATCTGGCAAAATATCTAATCGCGTAGGTCTGAAAATATCAGACCCATTCTTAAAACAAAGGATGTCCAAGCGTGTATGACAACAAAGATTATCACAAGTATTAAGCTCTTTATTTCAAAATTATGGATTCGATTACTTCCGCTGCATCAGTTGTAGCTGCTGGTTTAGCAGTTGGTCTAGGTGCTATTGGCCCAGGTCTTGGACAAGGTAACGCAGCTCAAGGTGCTGTTGAGGGTATTGCCCGTCAGCCAGAAGCTGAAGGTAAAATCAGAGGAACTCTTCTTTTGTCTTTCGCTTTCATGGAGTCATTAACAATTTACGGATTGGTTGTGGCTTTGGTACTACTTTTTGCGAATCCTTTTTCCTAAAAGTTAATATTGCTTCTAATTATTAGCAATATTTAAATTTAATTTTTTAACTTCAACTGAATCATATGTTGGCCTTTAATTTTTTTGGTGCTACAGAAGGTGGATTATTTGATATAAATGCCACTTTGCCACTAATGGCAATACAAGTAGTTGCGCTTACTTACATATTAAATTCTCTTTTTTTTAAGCCTGTCGGCAATGTTGTAGAAAAAAGAGAAAAGTTTGTAAGTAATAATATTATTGAGGCCAAAAATAAACTTTCTGAGGTTAAAAAATTAGAAGCTGATTTATTAACTCAGCTTCAAAGTGCTCGTACAGAAGCCCAAAGAATTGTGAGCGAAGCTGAGAATGAGTCTGACAAGCTTTATAAAGAAGCACTAGAACTTGCTAATAATGAAGCAAATGCTTCAAAAGAAAAGGCAAGACTAGAAATTGAAAGTCAGACGTCCGCTGCTCGTGATCAACTTTCTAAACAGGCTGATGATCTAAGCGAACTTATTGTTAATAGATTGATTCTAGAAAAATGAATTTAACTCTTTTAGCTACAGAAGGTTTTGGATTGAACTTCAATTTATTCGAAACTAATATCCTTAATTGGGCTGTAGTGGTTTTCGGTCTTTATAAATTTTTGCCTGGTTTTTTAGGCAAAATGCTTCAAAAAAGGAGAGAAGGAATCCTTCTTGAATTAAAAGATGCTGAAGATCGACTCCTAAATGCAACTCAAGCTTTAGAAAAGGCGAAGAAAGATTTATCTTCAGCAGAAGAAAAAGCTTCTCAAATAAAAGCAGATTCTCTTAAAAGATCTGAATCAATCAGAATGGAAAGTGAGAAAAAAGCTATAGAGGAGATGGCACGTATTAAACAAAGTGCAATCTCTGATGAGAGCTCTGAAGCATCCAGAGCAATTTCTCTACTACGAAAAGAAGCTGTTGAACTAGCAATTAAGAAAGCTTTAGAATCTCTCCCAAATCGACTTGATAAAACAACACAAGAAAATTTGGTAACTCAATCAATTAACAATATTGAGGTGAACTAATGCCACTTTTAAATTCAGTTACTACACCATACGCAGAGGCATTACTTCAAGTTGTGAATGAAAATTCTCAAACTGAAGAGATGGTTTCTGAGGTTAAACAACTTTTGGAATTAATAAATAATTCCCCTGAATTGGAGAAGGCATTATCCTCTCCCATTTTAGAGACAGATGCTAAGAAAAAAATCATTATTGAAATTTTTTCAAATAAGGTTAATTCTTCTTTACTGAATTTCTTAAAACTATTGGCCGATAGGCAAAGAATTGGAATCCTCACTTCAATTCTTGATAGGTTTTTAGAGATTTACCGAGAAAATAGTAATATTGCTTTGGCAACTGTTACTTCTGCAGTCGAGCTTACTGATGAACAGAAAGGTTTAATTACCAAAAAGATCATCAATATTGCTGGAACAGAAAAATTAGAACTTGTAACTAAAATCGACCCATCTCTTATTGGTGGTTTCGTCGCCAGTGTAGGATCAAAAGTAATTGATGCTTCCCTTGCTTCACAAATTAGAAAACTTGGCTTATCCCTTTCCAAGTAACTTTTAAATCAACCTTAAATTCTTAAATCCATGGTATCAATACGCCCTGATGAAATCAGTTCAATCTTAAAACAACAAATAACTGATTATGACCAATCTGTAAGTGTTAGCAATGTAGGAACTGTTCTGCAAATCGGTGATGGCATTGCAAGAATATATGGCTTGGATCAGGTCATGGCAGGTGAGTTATTAGAATTTGAAGATGGTACCGAAGGTATAGCTTTAAATCTTGAAGATGATAATGTTGGAGCCGTTTTGATGGGAGAGGCACTTGGTGTCCAAGAAGGAAGTAACGTTAAGTCCACAGGTAAAATCGCATCTGTTCCAGTTGGTGAAGCAATGCAGGGGAGAGTTGTTAATCCTCTAGGACAACCAATAGATGGGAAAGGGGAAATTCCTACAAGTGATACTAGATTGATTGAAGAAATGGCTCCTGGAATAATCAAGAGGAGATCAGTGCATGAACCAATGCAAACAGGTATTACATCTATTGATGCAATGATTCCTGTTGGAAGAGGTCAAAGAGAATTAATTATTGGTGATAGACAAACTGGAAAATCTGCTATTGCTATCGATACGATAATCAACCAAAAAGGCCAAGACGTAGTTTGTGTTTACGTAGCTATTGGTCAGAAGTCAGCATCAGTAGCAAACATCGTAGAGGTATTAAGAGAGAGAGGCGCACTAGATTATACAGTCGTAGTTAGTGCAGGAGCTTCTGAACCTGCTGCTTTACAGTACTTAGCACCTTATACCGGTGCAGCAATTGCTGAACATTTTATGTATCAGGGTAAAGCAACGCTTGTTATTTATGATGATCTAACAAAACAAGCTCAGGCTTATAGACAAATGTCTCTTCTTTTAAAAAGACCACCAGGAAGAGAAGCTTATCCTGGAGACGTGTTCTATTTACACAGTAGATTACTAGAAAGAGCAGCAAAACTTTCTGATGCTATGGGAGGAGGCTCTATGACAGCTCTTCCAATTATTGAAACTCAGGCAGGGGACGTTTCGGCTTACATCCCAACTAATGTTATTTCAATTACAGATGGACAAATATTCTTGAGTGCAGATTTATTTAACTCAGGATTAAGACCCGCTATTAATGTAGGTATTTCTGTTAGCCGTGTTGGAGGTGCCGCTCAGACAAAAGCAATTAAAAAAATTGCAGGAACTTTAAAATTAGAACTCGCACAGTTTGATGAACTAGCTGCTTTTTCTCAATTTGCATCTGATCTTGATGAAGCAACTCAGCAACAACTTGAAAGAGGTAAAAGACTAAGAGAGTTATTAAAGCAACCTCAATTCTCCCCGCTTAACCTTGCAGAACAAGTTGCAGTAGTTTACGCAGGCGTTAAAGGTCTTATTGATGAGGTGCCTGTTGAAGATGTTACTAAATTTGCAACTGAACTTAGGGAATACCTAAAGTTAAATAAATCAGAATTTATAGAAGAAATTCTTAAAGAAAAGAAATTAAATGATGGATTAGAAGCAACACTAAAAGAGGTGATAAATGAAGTTAAATCATCAATGCTTGCCACAGTTTAAATTTATTTAAGGAGATACCATGGCAAATCTTAAAGAGATTAGAGATCGAATCGTTTCCGTTAAAAATACAAGAAAAATAACGGAGGCCATGAGACTTGTTGCAGCTGCAAAAGTTAGGAGAGCTCAAGATCAAGTTCTTAAGAGTAGACCTTTTGCAGATAAACTTGCACGTGTCTTAGAAAATATCCAATCTAGAGTTCAATTCGAGGCTGTCGACTCTCCTCTATTATCCAAGAGAGAAGTTAAGAGCATTACTTTGGTTTGCATAACTGCGGATAGAGGTTTATGCGGTGGTTACAATACAAATATAATAAAAAAGGTAGAAATAAGATACGCAGAATTAGTCAAACAAGGGTATCAGCCAAATTTAATTTTGGTAGGGAAGAAAGCTATTGGATATTTTCAAAATAGAAAGGATAGATATGTAATTAAAAGTACTTTCAAAGAACTAGAACAGGTACCCACAGTCAAGGACTCTGAAGGAGTAACAAATGAAATTTTAGCTGAATTTCTCTCAGAAAATTCTGATAGGGTAGAAATTATTTACACGAAATTCATCACTCTAGTCAGCTGCGCTCCTGTCGTTCAAACACTATTGCCACTTGACCCTCAAGGAATTGCTGAGGAAAACGATGAAATTTTTAGGTTGACTACAAAAGATAGTAAGTTACTTGTTGAAAAATCAAATATGGAAAAAAGTGATTCAGAGAAGTTGCCATCAGATATTGTTTTTGAACAAAGTCCTGATCAACTA
The DNA here is from genome assembly GCF_017696075.1 of Prochlorococcus marinus XMU1411. NCBI lineage: Bacteria > Bacillati > Cyanobacteriota > Cyanophyceae > Synechococcales > Prochlorococcaceae > Prochlorococcus > Prochlorococcus marinus. The sequence goes on along the minus strand of NZ_JAAORI010000005.1, from coordinate 8,341 downwards.
TTAGATTCCTTATTACCATTATATTTACAGAATCAGGTACTAAGAGCTCTTCAAGAGTCAGCAGCTTCAGAACTCGCTTGCAGGATGACTGCTATGAATAATGCGAGTGATAATGCTAAAGAATTAGCAAGTACTTTGAATCTAACCTATAACAAAGCTAGGCAAGCAGCTATTACTCAAGAAATATTAGAGGTTGTAGGAGGTTCTACAGTTTAGCAATAAGATTTAGGATATGCCTGAATACAATATTAAAGTTCAATTTGAGCAAAAGACTATTAGTTTTTTATGTTCTGAAGATCAAGATGTTATTTCAGCGGCAAAAATGAATGGAATAGATTTACCAAGTAGTTGTTGTTCAGGAGTTTGTACAGATTGCGCATCCATGATATTGGAAGGATCTGTAGATCAAGAAGATGCTATGGGATTAAATGATGATTTGAGGGAAAAGGGCTTTGCACTTTTATGTGTGGCATATCCCAAATCCGATTTGAATATTGTTATTGGTAAAGAAGTCGAAGATGATTTGTATAATGATCAATTTGGTAAATATCAAAAATGAAATTAAGTTCAGTTGATTACTATTTAGATTGGCCAGCTTCAATAAAAGTAAAAAATTTAAGGGAATTCATCATTGCAAATTTAGAAAAAAAAGGTGATTTAATTCGATGGTCAATTGTTGATATTCAAAATTCTATTGACTCTTTTGGAACAAAAAAACTTAAAATTAAAGCTGTCTTAGCTAATTAAGAAATATAAATTGAAATATTTTTAATAATGGAAAATTCACCAACAATATTCATAGTTCCAACTGGTATTGGTTGTGAAGTAGGAGGTTTTGCTGGAGATGCACTTCCAACCGCTAAATTATTATCATCGGCAAGTGGATGTTTAATTACTCATCCAAATGTTATGAATGGTGGTAATCTTTCTGAAAAAGATAAAAATATTTTTTATGTTGAGGGTTATAGTTTAGACCGACTTGCTAAAGGAGAAATCGCTTTAAAAAAGGTAAAGCAACAGAAAATTGGGATAATTTTTGATTCAGCCATTGAAAAAGAAATATTATTGAGACATTTACAAGTTGCTGATGCATGTGTTTCTACTTTAGGAATTAGTGTTCATTCTTATGTGATTACAAGAAAGCCATTAAACATAGTTATTGATTCTGATTCTTCAAAAATCAGTGGTGGCAAAATTGAAAATCCTGATACTCTAATTGATGCTGGAAAATGTTTAATAGAAAAAGGAGTTACGGCAATAGCAATTGTGGCAAAATTTCCAGATGATCCAGATTCTTTAGAAACAAATATCTATCGAGATGGGAAAGGGGTTGATCCTATTGCTGGAGTCGAAGCAGTTATAAGTCATTTAATAAGCAAATTTTTAAAAGTTCCCTGTGCTCACGCACCTGCTTTAAATCCAATTGAATTGAATGAAAATTTAGATCCTCGTGCAGCTGCAGAAGAAATAGGATACACTTTTTTACCATCTGTACTGATTGGGTTAAGCAATGCACCTGATATTGTTGAATTGCCTGCTAAAAATGAATTAATCTCACTACATCCTGATCAGATTGAATCGATTGTTGTTCCTAATGGTGCATTAGGAGGAGAAGCAGTACTAGCAGGGATTGAAAAAGGTTTAAATATTATCTCTGTAAAAAATCAAAATACATTAAAAGTGACGAATGAGTTTTATAATTATCCCAATCTTTTTGAAGTTGATAATTATTTAGAAGCTGCAGGCATAATTCTTGCTATCAAAAAAGGAATCAACCTTGATTCAGTTAAACGGCCTTTAAAAAAAATCCAAGAGTGTTCTTATAGTGATTAATAAGATATTGCTATGGGAACTCTCCAGTCACTTCCTAATGATTGACTGCTTAGTTTTAGGATTGGAGGAGCCTGCTTTCGTTTAAATTCCGCTTTTTTTATGAGTGAGATAATTTTTAAAATTAAATCTTTTTTATAACCATCTTCTTCTAGTTGCTGTAAATCTTTTTTCTCTTCAATAATTCCTTTAAGAATTTTATCTAAAATAGAGTAAGGTGGGAGAGAATCCGTATCTAATTGATTAGGCCCTAATTCAGCACTTGGAGCTTTTTTACGTATATTTTCTCCAATTATATCTACACTAGTATCTAACATATATAACTTTCTACTATTTATTGAGTCTTCACTATCAAGCCAATTGCATAATTTAAAAACATTAGTTTTATATAAATCCCCAATTACAGATAATCCCCCATTCATATCACCATAAAGTGTGCAATATCCTACGGCTAGTTCTGATTTATTGCCTGTTGAGAGTAACAAATGCTTTTCTTGATTTGCTAAAGCCATAAGAAGAGTGCCTCTTATCCTTGACTGAATATTTTGATTTGTTATTTCAGCCATCGCGAAAGATATGTTTTTTAAAAATGATTCTTCAAAAGAGGTCATCAAGTTTTCAATTGGAATGCTCTTGAAACTTATCTTTAATCTTCTTGCTAAATCTTTTGCATCACTCTTTGAATGAGATGAGCTCCACTTAGAGGGCATTGAAACGCAATAAACATTATCACTTCCTAGAGCCGCTGTAGCAATTGCTGAGACAAGTGCTGAATCAATACCACCACTTAATCCAACTAAAGCTGTTTTAAATCCACATTTTTTTGCATAATCTTTAACACCAAGGACTAATGCATCAAAAATTGATGACATTTCGGAGTTTTTAAATTCATTTTTTTCAGGTTTTGTTTGCTCAATTTCCCAGCTGGAGAGATCTTCCGAAAAAGATTTTAATTGCTTAATTTTAGATCCATTCTTATCAAGAATAAAACTATTTCCATCAAAAATTAAATTATCATTTGCTCCAATCTGGTTGACATAAATCAGCGGTACTTGAAGATATTGTGCAGCAAAACTGGAAACCTTGGATCTTAGCTCTAACTTTTTCAGAGTATATGGGGAGGCTGATAAATTTACTAAAATATCAACTTTTTTTTTCTTTAAATCAATAATGGGATTTTTTCTATGGATTCCTCTACCTTCTATATCTTTGTTGACCCATAAATCCTCACATATAGTAAAGCCAAGTCGCCAAGTTTTATTTTTAATTTGTTTAATCAATACTGAAACTTTTTCTTCTGATCTAAAGTATCTTTTCTCATCAAATACTTCATAAGTTGGAAGAATAATTTTCCGAGCAATTATTTTCCATTCACCGCCCTCAACCAACGCAATAGAATTATAAAGATTAGGAAAAAAAGAATCATTTACCTTCTCAGCTATTCCGATTGAGATGCTTAAGTTGCCATATTTTTTATTAATATCTAAAGCTAATTGATCAAGAATTTGGTATTGATTTTTGATTAAATTTTTTTTAAAAAGTAAGTCATTTGCTGGATATCCCCATAATGATAATTCTGGAGTAAGAACAAAATCAGCAGAAATTAAGCTAGCTTTCGAAGCAATATTAAGTATTTTTTTTGCATTGCCCTCTAAATCTCCAACAACTGGATTTATTTGGGCAAGTAAAAATTTCATTCAACTAATTTGATGGATTCATATAAGTTATTCCTCTTAACTATATCTATTAACGACGACGGTAAATTAGAACAATTAAAATTTAATCTAAACTTAGAACTTGAAATGTTTGGGGTTTTGATGGTTGAAATCTTAAATTTCACTCTATAAGTTTCTAACATTTTAAGAGTATTTGATTCAACAGGATATCCCTCTCTTAAAATTATAAAAAAACTTACTTCCAAAATAATTTTGTCGAAATTTTTCCAGTAGAAAATATCTTTAATTAAATCACTCCCAATTACAAAATCTAAATTATTAAATTTATAAATTTCTTTACATTTTTTGATTGACTCTACTGCCCATTGGCTACTTATGTTTTGATTAAATAAAATTTTCGGATTATCTAAATCATCAATAAGAGTTTTTAATAAATGGCTACGAATTGAGATATCCTCTATGTGTTTTTTTTGGGGGTTGTTGCTCACATAGCTAATGGTAAAAGCATAAATTTTGGATAATTCTTCAAGAATTTTTTTGTGTCCAATTGTAGGTGGATCAGCACTTGTACCAAATAAAGCAATGTTTTTTTTCATTTTAAGTTTTAAGGTAGAAAACTAACAAAATTATTATTTAAATTTCTACTTGAAAAATAAATATTTATGTAGTTAAAAATCTCTGGGTCATTAAAATTCATATTTTGGATCAAAATAGCAGGTTCTATAAAAGAAGCTTTGCTTCTTACAAATATCTCTTTTGCTGCTAATTTCCCTAGAATTTTTGTAGAATAAATCGCTATTGCAGCTTGAATAATTGCTATGGGTCCATAGGGTAATAATGAAAGCCCGTTAGTAAAAGGTGCTGTTAAAAGAATTAGTTTCTTAATAAGGTTGAAAGATGTATTAACGCCGACTTGAGTGATTCCCAAATATAAATTATTAATGGATATATTTTTAAATATTTTTCTTGTAGATTCACCTTTCAACTTTAAGCCGTAAATCTTACTTAATTCGTTAATCAATGCAGTATCTAGCGCAAAACTACCAGCAACATCAACAAAAATAAAAGGATTAAGAGCTACTGCGGATGCCTTTATAGTCGAAAATTTACCAATAGCTGATTGAGCTAATTTCTGCCTTCTTTTCAATCTTTGCTCTTTTATTTTCAGAAACAATTTGTCAGCTAATTGAATAGAATTTAGTGTTAATAGTATCTCACCATATTGATTGATTAATTTTGCTATGTAATTTTTAAGATTGTTTTCATTATTAATGATTATTGGAATATTTAAATCTTTTGGAAGCTTAACCTTTATATTTTCAATGATTTCTTTTAATTCATTTTTATTAAATAGATCGATTTTGTTTAAAATTAAAATAATTTTTTTTCCATCTTTTATAAAAGAGCTGATTTCGTTTAACTCATTTCTATTTAAATCTCCCGAAATTATAAATAAAATAAGATCTGAGTGATTTATAGAGGAGTAAACTTTATCTGGGAATTTAATATCGCAGAAATCAAATCCTGGAGAATCTAGTAACTCTATACTGTTGAGTGATTGATCTTTGAATTTCCATTCTTCAGACTGAATTCCTCTTGTGGTCCCGTTGATAATATCTGTTTTAAATATATCTTTTTCTAATAAAGAATTTAAAACAGAAGATTTCCCTACGCCTGATTTACCATATGCGCCAATTCTTATTTTTTTTTCTTTGAGCCTAAAAAGTTGTTGATTAAAAGAAATTATGTCCCTATTAAAATAACTTTTTTCATAGTTGGTAAGATCAATAGTCCCCCACCAATTTTTTAAAAGTAAATAATTTTTTTTAATTTTAAATTGTTTCATGATTTATTTTTTCCACCAGCCAGCTAAAACAGATAACACAGCTTCTGCACCAATAATGCCCACGAATCCTCCAAATTCATCTACTACTACTTTCACTCCTTTATGATTCTTGTCAAATCTTGTTAATAATTGGTCTGCCTTAATCATTTCGGGAATGTAGTCCACAGGTTGGCAAATTTCTGACAATAATTTTTTATTTTCTCCATTAATTAATTCTGCTAGCATTCTCTCACGGGGAACCACCCCCTGTATTTTGTCAACTTTATCTCCCAAAATAACCCACCATGGAGAGTTATCGCCCATTATAAGTTTTGAAATTTCTTCAAGATTCGAAGACCCATCAAGACAAGGTGCTGATACTCTAGGAATCATTAAATCTTTAGCTTTTAAATCATTTAATTGAAAAACCTTAAATATCATTGCTGCTTCATCAGCTTCTATCAAACCTTTTTGGCTTCCAATTTTTGCCATTTGTCTAATTTCTTCTTCATCTGTTGAAATTTCATTTTCTGCCGTAATAACTGGAAATATTTGTTCTATTAATACTAAAAATGGTCTCATTAAAGTATGCAATATTCTCAAGATAGGAACTGATAATAATGCTATTTGAACTGAGAATCTTGTACCAAGAGCCTTAGGTAGTACTTCTCCTACTAGTACGACTAGTATGTAAAAAGAAATTGAAAACAGGGTTAGGCCATAACTACTATTAATAACCAATGCTCCATATACTCCTAAAATAAGACTTCCAATTATGTTAAATCCATTATTAGTAATAGTAATTACAGTTAATGTTCTTCCAAGATGTTTTCTAAGTTTAAGGAGTTGATTTGCAGAACTCTTTGGTTTTTGTTTAGAGGCTATCTCTAGAATGCGAATCGAATTTACAGCTAAAAAAGCAGCTTCTACTCCCGAACAACATGCTGACCCAATTAAGATAATTATTATAAGAACAATTAAACCGTAAACACTTGGTTCCATTAAAATAGGTTAGTTACTAAATCTGTATTAATTCATTCTTCCATTTTTTTTTAAACACGCCAATAGACAATCTATGTTTAAACCTGAAAATAAAGTTTTTGAAGAAAGAAGAGAAATCTTCCTCAATAAATTAAACGGAAAAGCTGCTATTATCCCTGGTGCTAGTCTCGTAAAGCATCATGCTGATTGTGAATATCCTTTTAGACAAGATAGTAATTTTTGGTATTTAACCGGTTTTGATGAGCCAGATGCAATCGCTCTTTTCTTATCGCATAAGCCAAAGGGAGAGAGATTTATTATGTTTGTTGCTCCTAAAGATGTTATAAGCGAAGTCTGGCATGGCTTTAGATGGGGTTTAGAAGGCGCTGAAAAAGAGTTTAATGCTGATAAGGCTCACTCAATAAACGAATTAAAAGATTTACTCCCAGCCTATATAAATGGTTCTGACGAACTTGTTTTTTCTATTGGTAAGCATCCATCAGTTGAGAAAATAATACTGGAAATTTTTTCACAACAACTTGAAAATCGCTCAAGATTAGGCATTGGTGGAAATTCTATAAAATCTCCAGAAATTTATTTAAATGAGATGAGATTAATTAAAAGTGAATTTGAAATTAAGAGAATGAGAGAGGCTATTCAAATCTCAGCAGAAGCTCATGAATTAGTTAGAGAATCAATTTCATCAAAGAAAAATGAAAGACAAATTCAGGGTCTTCTAGAGGGATTTTTTCTGGAAAAAGGGGCGAGAGGACCAGCTTATAACTCAATTGTTGCATCAGGAGATAACGCCTGTATTTTGCATTACACTTCAAATGATTCACCCTTGAAGAAGGAAGATTTATTGTTAGTGGATGCTGGTTGCTCACTAATTGATTATTACAATGGAGACATAACAAGAACCATTCCAATTGGTGGTAAATTTTCGAATGAGCAAAAAATTATCTATGAAATCGTATTGAGTGCGCAGAAAAATGCAATTAAAAGTGCTGTAAAAGGATCGAATTCTAGTCATGTTCATAATGTTGCTTTAACAATTCTTATAGAAGGATTAAAAGAAATTGGTTTATTGTCAGGCAGTACTGAGGAGATAATTGAGAATCAATCTTATAAACATCTTTACATGCATAGAACTGGACATTGGCTTGGCTTAGATGTTCATGATGTTGGAGCATACAGAATGGGGGACTATGAAGTGCCATTACAGAATGGAATGATTCTTACGGTAGAACCTGGGATCTACATAAGTGATAGGATCCCAGTACCTGAGGGACAACCCCCTATAGATGAGAAATGGAAAGGCATAGGTATAAGAATAGAAGACGATGTACTGGTCACAGATACAAAACCAGAAGTTTTAAGTATTGCTGCATTAAAAGAAATTTCTGATTTAGAATTTTGAAATTTGACTTATCAAGTTAATAGATTTATTTTTTATTAAGTTTAAAGCAAAAAAATGAATAAGTCCGATTCATATGATTCGAAACTCTCTCAAGCAAGAGGCTTAGCTAGTCAGCTTGGCATGTTCGCGGAAGAAAACGATATTCCCAAAGATCTTTGGGATTCATTGGAAGCCACTATTTATGATTTTTATGAAGTATCTCATGATAGATAAAAATTCTGTTTAGAAGTTAGCGATAACTAAAATCAAGAAATTTTGAATAAATAAATCAAAATGTGTCCATAAACTGATAAATTATTTATTGAACCTAAATAAGTGAATGACCTCATCAGATAAGTTAAATCAAAATTCAAAAGAAAAAAAAGAAAAAAACAGTGATGCATCAAACTCTAAAAATTCTTCTCCTAATGCAGGAATGATGGGTGCCACAGCTGTATTGGCGTCTGCCACAATTGATGAAGATGGAGTACCTACTGGTTATACTCCTAAACCTGATGAAGGAAGGTTCATAATTAAGGTATTGTGGGTATTCCACTAGATGAGGAAGGTCAAATGACCACTCAAGCTATTGACTGTAAAAATTACGGTCAATTACTTTCAAATGAATTA